>NC_012778.1:1475000-1775000 GCF_000146185.1 [Eubacterium] eligens ATCC 27750
TATTATATCTCGCGCATATATCCCAACTATCTTTCTGTCTGGAAATGCTTCTTTAAGCACATTTATTGCAAGGCTGTCCGCCTCGTCATCAAATTGCGGCACTATAACTGAGTCATTGGCAATATAGAAATTAACATAAGACGCAGCAAGACGCTCGCCTGCTTCTCTCATGTCCTCGCCTTCCTCAAATTCAAAGCCATTAAGTTCTTCCTCAGTTATGCACACAGGTTTCTTAGGAATAAGCATTTTTCTTACTTTAATGTGTCTTCCTTTGGCATCAGTTACATTTTCAAGAACAGAAAGACAAGCCTTGCTCATCTCGTACTGCGGGTCATTCTCATCATCCGTCCACGCAAGCACAACTTCTCCTGGTGCTGTGAATGCACACACATTATCCACATGCTCGTTAGTCTCATCGTTGTATATTCCACATGGAAGCCAGATTATCTTGCTTACATTGCAGTACTGTTTTAATTTATTCTCAATCTGTTCCCTGCTAAGCTGTGGATTTCTTCCCTTACTCAACAGACAGCTTTCAGTAACAAGCATTGTTCCTTCGCCATCTGTATGTATTGAACCACCTTCAAGAACAAATGGTGCTGCATTATATCCCTGACAGCCAAGATAAGACATAAACTGTCCGGCTACAAGGTTGTCATTGTCCCAGGCCGCGTACAGTCCGTCATATGTTCCGCCCCACGCATTAAATTCCCAGTTAATTCCACGCAAATCACGCGCTTCATATGGTGTATCCACATTTCCACTCACAACGAATGTAGGACCTGTATCTCTTGCCCATGCATCGTCTGTATCCATGACTACAAGTCTGACCGTTTCCGGGAGCATCTTTGCTGCTTCCTCTTTTCTACCTTCTGATACAATCATGTATACCTGCTCGCTTTCACTGATTACAGACGCTATCTGTGCAAATGCTTTCTTAGCCGCCTTTGCTCCATAAGCCCAGGAACCCGGTCTTTCCGGCCATATCATAATGCAGCCCTGATGTCTTTCAAATTCAGCAGGCATGCGAAAACCATCTGCTGCCGGAGTACTGTTAATATAATCCATATCTATAATCTCCCTTTGAAATCTTCATAGCCAAAATGCTTCCATACCTTACATTCTCCATCACTATCCATAATTACAATATCCGGCAGCTGGATTCCGTTAAATGTATTGTTCTTAACCATTGAATATATAGCCATATCTTCAAATACGAGTCTGTCCCCGACATTGATTTCCCTGCCGAATTGATAATCACCTATGATATCTCCTGCAAGACATGTATAAGATGACAGTCTGTATCTGTATCTTCCATTCTTCGCCGGTTTCCATATACCTTCTTTTACGTCCATATCAAAATCAATCTCTATGTCCTTATCAATTCCATACTCATCTTCCATGTCCGATATTTTCAATCCACCACGAAGAGGTGGTGTATATGGCATTTCCAGTACATCTGGCATATGACACGCTGCAGATGCATCAAGTATAAGAGTTGTTATTCCATTTTCAACCTTATCAAGCACTGTAGTCACAAGATATCCTGCATTAAGTGCAACAGCTTCCCCCGGTTCAACATACACCTGCACATCATATTTCTTTTTTACATGACTGATACATTTTTCAAGAGTTTCAATGTCGTAATCTTCACGGGTTATATGATGTCCGCCGCCAAAATTAACCCACTTCATATCTTTCATGAGAAATCCGAATTTCTCTTCAACAGCCTTTAATGTTGCCTCTAAGTCATCTGAATTCTGCTCACATAATGTATGAAAATGTATTCCTTCCATACCTGATAACACATCAGGTTCTTCCTCAAGTGCAGCTTTCAGGTTCTTAAGTGTAACTCCAAGTCTGCTGCCCGGCGCGCATGGGTCATATATTGCATGGTCACCCTGTGTAGAAAACTCTGGATTAACTCGAAGTCCAAAGCTTACTCCAGCCTCAATACATCTGGCTTTATGCTTCTTTAACTGTGAAACTGAGTTAAAGACAACATGGTCACATATATTTACAAGCTCATCCATATCCTCATCAGTAAATGCCGGTGCAAATACATGATTTTCTTTTCCCATACACTCAGCACCAAGTCTGGCTTCATATATTCCACTTGCCGTAGTTCCGCTTATATATTTTCCAATCAGCGGATATTCTGCATATGCTGAAAATGCTTTCTGCGCCAGCAGTATGTGGCAGCCGGTATCTTCTTCTACTTTATGAAGTATCTCAAGATTATGAATAAGCATTTTTTCATCTATTACATATGCCGGTGTCTTTAACTCATCAAATCTCATAATTAACCTCTCTTTTTAGTCTACTAAAACAGGATTTTCATCGACAACCCATGGAAGACCGTACTTATTAAGCGCATCCATGTATGGATCCGGATCAAATTCATCTGTTGTGAATACTCCCGGCTTATTCCAGAGTCCCTTTGCAACAAGCATTGTACCAATCATAGCAGGTACGCCTGTTGTGTACGAAATAGCCTGTGAACCTACCTCACGGTAACATTCCTGATGGTCACACACATTGTAAATATATACCTTCTTCTCCTTGCCGTCTTTGATACCTGTGAAGATACAGCCGATATTAGTCTTACCTACTGTTCTTGGTCCAAGTGAAGCAGGGTCTGGAAGAAGTGCCTTTAAGAACTGGATTGGAACTATCTCCTGTCCGTTGAATTCAACCGGGTCAGTTCTTAACATTCCGACATTCTCAAGGCATTTCATATGTGTAAGATAGCTCTGTCCAAATGTCATGAAGAAACGTATTCTCTTAACATGCGGAATATTAGCAGCAAGTGCCTCTATTTCCTCATGGTGAAGCAGGTACATATCCTTCATTCCTACTCCCTCAAAATTATACTCTCTCTTTATTGACATAGCAGGAATCTCAACCCAGTGACCATCCTCCCAGTATGAGCCTGGTGCTGATACCTCACGAAGATTAATCTCCGGGTTAAAGTTAGTTGCAAACGGATATCCATGGTCGCCGCCGTTGCAGTCTAATATATCAATTGTATGTATCTCATCAAAATAGTGTTTCTGTGCATAAGCTGTGAATACGCTTGTTACACCCGGGTCAAAACCAGTTCCTAAAAGTGCTGTAATTCCGGCTTCTTTATATTTTTCTCTGTAAGCCCACTGCCATGAGTAGTCAAAATATGCTGTAAATCCAAGACGCTTGCATCTCTCCTCATATACCTTTCTCCACTCAGGATTGTCTGTATCCTCACACTCGTAATTAGCAGTATCAACATAAGGAACTTTACATGCAAGGCAGGCATCCATAATCGTAAGGTCCTGATATGGAAGTGCCACATTAAGAACTACATCCGGCTTGAATTCATTGATAAGCGCAATAACCTCATCTGTGTTGTCAGCATCAACCTTTGCTGTTGTGATGTTAGTACTTGTCTTACCCTTCAATTCGTCTGCTAATTTGTCACATTTGCTCACTGTTCTGCTCGCTATGCACAGGTCTGAAAACACCTCGCTCACCTGACATATCTTGTGGATTGCTACTGAAGCAACTCCTCCGCAACCAATTACTAATACTCTGCTCATCTTTCTTCCTCCTGTTCTAATAATTCTTCAACATACTTTGGCAGCATGAATGCACCTGTATGAAGATTAGTTGTGTAATATTCTGTATGTATATTTCTTCTCTTCCACTCTGCCGGCTTGAAATCCTTAAGCGGATGATATTTCTTTGACGCAAATCCAAACAGCCAGTATCCTGACGGACTTGTTGGTATATGTGCCTGATACACGCGGCTTATTGGAAATGTGTGGAACACCTTCCTGTGCATGCTTCTGCATGCATCCTCATCTTCATCATAGAAAGGACTTCCATGCTGGTACACAAGTATTCCATCCTCCTTAAGTGCCTTATAACAGTTACCATAGAATTCCCTTGTAAACAGTCCCTCACTCGCACCAAACGGGTCTGTTGCGTCATTAATTATAAGGTCATACATATCCTGCTTGGAGCGTAAGAACCTTAATGCATCTGAATTATAAATGTGCACTCTCTCATCTTCTAATCCTGATGCCGTCTCTGGAAAATACTCCCTGCACACATCAACAAACATGTTGTCCTGTTCAACTATGTCAATATTTTCGATATTGTCATACTGCAACAGTTCCTTTGATACACCTCCGTCACCGCCACCGATTATCAATACATTTTTAACATCTGGATGGACTGACATTGGCACATGCACCACCATCTCGTTATAGATGAAACAATCCTGTTCTGAAAATATAACACTTCCATTAAGTGTCAGGAATTTTCCGAACTCTGGCGACTGAAATACATCTATTCTCTGATAGTCGCTCTCTCCAGAAAACAGTTGTTTTTCAACCCTGATATCAAACTTCACATGTGGTGAATGAAGTTCTGAAAACCAAAATTCCATAGAAACTTTCTCCCTTCTATATTTGACCGATTGAACAAATCGGACATTTACATTCTTAATACATTCAGTGTCTGCAATGTTGAATCTTCCATTCCCTGCATTGAACAGCCCTTCTCTACTGAATACTGAATATAGTCTATTATCTCGTCTGTGATTTCTTCACCCGGCGCAAGTATAGGAATTCCTGGCGGATATGCCATTACGAACTCCCCTGATATATGTCCTGCTGCCTCACGGATTGGAACTTTAATCTTATCGGCATAGAAGGCTTCCTGTGGTGAAGCAAGTACCCTTGGAAGCAGCATTTGTCTGTCTACTTCAAAGCGTTTTTCTTCTTTTGAATACAGACGGCTGATTTCAGCCAATGCTCCGACAAGTCTTTCTATATCCTGTATTCTGTCACCAATTGATATGTACGCCATTATATTTCCAATGTCGCCGAATTCTATCTGGATATCATACTCATCTCTTAAGATATCATACACCTCAATTCCATCAAGTCCGATATCCCTTGTATAAACACAAAGCTTGGTAACATCATAATCATAGACTGTTCCACCATTAATCAGTTCTTTTCCGTATGCATAATAACCCCCTACCATATTAATCTCATCTCTTGCATACTGTGCCCACTCGCTCACCTTTGCAAATGACTGTCTGCCGCGCAGGGCAAGATTTCTTCTTGATATATCAAGGCTTGTCATAAGAAGATATGACGCGCTCGTTGTCTGCGTAATATTAATAATTGTCTGTACATAATCAGCATTCATACCATTATTGGTAAGAAGGATCGAACTCTGCGTAAGCGAACCGCCTGACTTATGCATTGATATTGCTGCAAGGTCTGCTCCTGCTTTCATTGAATTCATAGGAAGGTTGTCACCAAAATACAGATGCGTTCCATGTGCCTCATCGGCAAGCACCTTAAGTCCATATGAATGTGCTATATCACATATTCCTTTAATGTCTGAACAGATTCCATAATATGTAGGATTATTCACCAAAACCGCCACCGCATTCGGATGCTCCTGTATTGTCTTTTCAACCTGCTGCACAGTTACTCCAAGCACTATTCCAAGCTTTGCATTAATTTCTGTATTAAGATAAACAGGAATCGCACCACACAGAATCAATGCATTAATTACGCTTTTATGCACATTTCTTGGAACGATAATCTCATCTCCAGCCTTACATACAGATAACACCATGTTCTGTACTGCCTGCGTAGTTCCTCCTACCATGAAAAATGCGTGTTCTGCCCCAAATGCCTCTGCTGTGAGCTCCTCTGCCTCCTTAATAACAGAAACAGGGTGGCACAGGTTATCAAGTGGCTTCATTGAATTAACATCTATTCCAACACATCTTTCTCCAAGTAAATCTACCAGTTCTGGGTTGCCTCTTCCTCTCTTATGTCCCGGAACATCAAACGGAACAATTCTTTTCTTTCTGAATTTCTCAATTGCTTCGTAAAGCGGCGCACTCGCCTGTCTTTTTAAGTCCATAATCTCCCCCTGTTCTCATCGCTGCTCGCGCTCGCAGCTTTATTCCAGAGCTTCGCTCTGTCATTGTCGCGGCGCTCCTCGAATATCCGTGAAGAAATCCCAATTCATGCAAGCATGATTGTGATTTTTCACTTCTATTCTCATCGCTGCTCGCGCAAAAAGGCGTGATTGATTTAAAATCAATCACGCCTGTATAATCATATTCTATCTTCTTTTTGATTACTGTATTGCCAAATACAGAAAATCTGACCTTTCAGAGTTTATCCAAGTAAGTCACTGTTACCGCTCTTATTGACCGTTTCACAAGATGATATGCTCTCTCGCATGATAATTTTAAAATCAACTTATAAAATTTGAGCTTCTAACTCAATCAATAATGTGTGCCCTCGTCACACTCGGCAACCGACCCGCCCGTCCGCAAGGCTTAACATGTAAACATGTGGTCTGTATTTGCGATATCTTTTTATATCCAAAATACCTTTAAAATATAATATAACTGTCTGCTGGTGTCAATAACATTTTTTATATTTACCCCATATTTTACCTGAACTTTTCGGATATATTACATTATTAACCCTGAAACCTAAAGACATTATTTCCTTTTTTATTTGTTACCATACAACTTCCGTGCTACCACAAATGCTTCCTCAGGAATCCCCATTTCTCTATACATTTCCTTCCAGTCTTCTGTAAGTTGTCCTTTTAATTCGAGCTGTGTTTTCCTGTTTATACCCGAAAATACCCCAAACCATTTACGGACATCCGGATTGCTTTTGTAAAAACTGCCACCCTCACGCTTTATCTGCATGTCCATAACTGCTGTTATCTGTAACATAAGATGCAATTCACCGGTTACATCAGACGCCTCCATGAGAACATCAGGTCTTTTATTGTAAAAGTCCATAAAGTACTGCATAGCACCCTTTGTATCCTCTTTTGCAAGATAAGACGACAAAACTGCTTTCAGCTCCCTTGTTTCGGCTTTTTCGCCAACCATTCCAACCTTGCATTCCTTTACCTTGATATTGTTTACTCTCACCCACACAAGCAATAAGAATTCAGATATAAAGCCAAACACACGCCTGTGGTATGAATCCTTATCAGTCTCCATATCAATGCGTTTCTGAACCTCAAAAAATATGGTAAACAGCCACTCAGCATATTTATCAAAAAGCTCTTTAGAAGTGACTATCATATTTCCAAAATATGTCTCATTGCCATTAACAAGCTGTATAAATGTATCATAATACTCGGGATATAATTCCTTAATAACTTCACCTGTCATGTCAAGCGCAGTTACATTATGATTAGCAGAAAATCCGTAATGATATGAATTATTAAGAACGACTCTCTTGGTTGTAACAAGTTCGTACTCCTTAAAAATCTGCTCATACTGCTTTTCATTCATAATATGCTCGTTCTCATCAATAAGATATCTTCTGTAATGGCATGTTCCAACATAATTAATATCATGCACATTTTTCCATATCCAGTATAATCCTGTAAGTTCACTGTAATAACCGTTAAGAGCCGATATATTATCTCCTGTATCGTCCCGAAGATACCCCAGTGGTGAATTAATGGCTGTACCTACCTGAAGCGGCACATACATATTATCATCAGGCTTTGTAAAATATTTATGTGTAAGTGTGTAAATTGTTAAGTCCATATTCACCCTTTATGCCAGAAATCCACTGGCTCATACTCCTGCAATTTTGCAAGAAATCCAAGTTTTCCAAGCTCCTCCTGAATTAAATCCAGTGTCTGTTCGTCATCCGCAACAATTGTATGATAATGATATCCTGATGTCACATTCATCAATAGGCTGCTCTTTCCATTTGCAATTTCCTCAAGATATTTCCTGATATCACGCCTTGAATGTATATTCATCTCCGCTCTTATAACACCATATACCTTGTGATATACGAAAACATCTCTTATCCAGCCACCCATGTCAACTATTGCTCCGAGTTCTGCTTCCACCTCATCATCTCCATGTTTAACCTTAAGTATACGGCTGTACTCCTGCTTATCATTAAGCACATAGCCTCTGTTAGTTGAGAAAACATCTATATTCTTCGCGCGGATAAGCGCTATATCCTGCACTATAACCTGCCTGCTTACATCTAATATCTGTGCAAGCTGTGTACCCGGCACAGGACTTGACGAATGTTTTAATATATCTACTATCTGATTTCTTCTCTCTTCTCCATTCATTGCTACAACTCCCCGGTTCACCCCGACAATGATTACTCCTGTACAGGATGAAGATTTTTTAATGAAATGTCCATAATTGGTGCAGAATGTGTAAGTGCACCACTTGATACAAAGTCTACACCAAGGTCAGTAATTTTTGCAATGTTTTCTTTAGTTACATTTCCAGAAACTTCAACTAAAGCTTTTCCACCAATTATATTCATAGCCTCTCGCATATCCTCATGACTCATATTATCAAGCATAATAATATCAGCGCCTGCCTCAACAGCTTCACGCACCATTGAAAGGTTCTCAACTTCAACTTCTATCTTTCTTACAAATGGTGCATATTCCTTAGCCATTGTAACTGCCTGCTTAACTCCGCCTGCAGCACCTATATGGTTATCCTTAAGGAGTACTCCGTCTGTAAGATTATATCTGTGGTTATTACCACCTCCGATTCTGACAGCATACTTCTCAAATATACGGTTATTAGGTGATGTCTTTCTTGTATCAAGAAGCTTTGTCTTAGTTCCTGCAAGCAGCTTCGCAACACCATTAGTATATGTCGCAATTCCACTCATTCTCTGGAGATAATTAAGTGCTGTTCTTTCTCCACACAGAAGAACTCTTATATCTCCTCTTACAACTGCCATCTTCTGACCTTTCTTAACCTCATCCCCGTCTTTTGCAAAAAATGTAATCTCTACATCTTCATCAAGCAGTTCAAATGTTCTTGCAAATACCTGCAAGCCACATATTATTCCGTCCTGCTTGCATATAAGCTCGACTTCTCCAAGTTTTGGTTCTGGCATAACACTGTTAGTTGACACATCCTCACTTGTAATATCTTCTTTAAGTGCTCCAAGAATGAGCGGATCCACATTTAACTTTAAAGTAACTTTATCAAACATATCATTTCTCCATTTCTATATATTATGCGTAATTCTTCTTCTGGCTTTCTTCATAGGCTTTATCTGCCTCTTCAATCTTTTTATTGACTAATTTTGCATATTCTCCGTCAATTTTCGACTCATCTGCATATTTTTCTGCATCAAATGTATCAAAATATGTAATCTCATCCTGTGTCGGTTTTACAACTGCATTTTCAGTAATATCAAGTGCTGCCCTCTTTGCAAACACAAGACTTTCAAGAAGTGAGTTGCTTGCAAGCCTGTTTCTTCCATGAACTCCGTTGCAGGCTGTCTCACCTATTGCATACAGGTTATCCATTGTTGTTCTGCTCTCATGGTCTACCTTAATTCCTCCCATGAAATAGTGCTGTGCAGGAACAACCGGAATACACTCTTTTGACGGGTCATATCCCTTATCAATACAATACTGCACTATATTAGGAAAATGCGTTTTTAATTCTTCTTCAGGTATTGTCCTTAAATCTTCCCATACAAAGTCTGTATTGTCCTTTGCCATCTGTTTTCTAATCTCTTCTGTAAGCAGGTCTCTTGGAAGCAACTCATTAACAAATCTTTTTCCATTCTTATCATAAAGCTTTGCGCCTTCACCCCTTACCGATTCAGATATAAGAAAGCTTCTGTCTTCCTCTTTGTCAGAATAAAATGTTGTTGGATGAATCTGGACATAATTAATATCCTTTAATTCTACTCCATGCTTTATAGCAATTGCAATTGCATCTCCTGTAAGATGTCTGAAATTCGTTGAATGTCTGTATAAACCACCAATTCCACCTGTAGCAAGTACAACATCTGAAGCTTCTACCTTAATAAGCTCTCCATTTTCTGTCCTTATAACCGCACCAAGGCATCTGTTATCTCTGCTTATTATATCAAGCAGTCTTGTGTATTCCATAATTGTCACATTGGGAAGAGTTCTCACCTTCTCTAACAGATGACTTGTTATCTCTTTACCTGTAATATCTTCATGGAATATTATCCTGTTAGATGAATGAGCTCCTTCTCTTGTGTATGCAAGACTTCCGTCAGCCTCTCTTGCAAATCTTGCTCCACAATCGACAAGATCTTTTACTACATCTGCTGATGAACGGATCATTATTTCAACAGATTTCTTATCATTTTCATAATGGCCGGCTTTCATTGTATCTTCAAAATAACTGTCGTAATCTTCTTCACATTTTAGCATACACATACCGCCCTGTGCCAGAAATGAATCACTGCTCTCACAATCAGACTTTGTTATCATAAGAATCTTCTTATCAGCAGGCAGATTCATTGCCATATACAGACCAGAACAGCCACATCCGGCTATCAGCACATCTGTTTTAATTGTATTATTCATAGGATACCTCCATTCTTTCTGCGCATACTACAATCTTATTTTGCAAGCTCAAGCATTCTTGTAAGTGGCTTCATTGCTTTCTTTGCAACTTCTTCATCTACAAACACTTCATTATTTTCCTGTTCAAGAACATCAAGCACCTTATCTAAGGTTACCATCTTCATGTTGACACATACCTGGTCAGGCTTTAATGTATACAGTTTCTTGCCAGGTGCCTTTTTTCTTATCTCACCAAATACACCATCAACTGTTGCAATTATGAATTCCTCACAATCTGTATCTACAACATAATCAATAATTCCTGATGTACTGCCTATGTAATCAGCATATTTTAATACTTCCTCTGTACATTCAGGGTGTGCTGCAAGCTTTGCCTGTGGATATTTCTTCTTAATTTCAACGACCATATTCTCTGTTATCGCGACATGTCTTGGACAGAAGCCTTTATTAAGAATCACATTTTTCTCTGGCACCTGCTTTGCAACGAATCTTCCAAGATTCTGATCAGGAATAAAGAAGATGTTTTTATTAGGAAGGTTCTTTACTATCTTTACTGCATTTGATGATGTCACACAGACGTCTGAATAAGTCTTTAGCTCTGCTGTTGAATTGATGTAACAGACAACTGCAAGGTCATCATACTGTTCACGCATCTTAAAAATTTCTTCCTTAGTTGCCATATGTGCCATTGGACAATCAGCCCCCGGCTCTGGCATAAGCACCTTCTTTTCCGGATTAAGAATCTTAGCACTCTCACCCATGAACTCAACACCCGCAAATACTATAATATCCTGATCTACCTTAGTAGCTACCTTGCTAAGATAGAATGAATCCCCGACATAATCAGCAACTTCCTGAACATCTTCATCTACATAATAATGTGCAAGAATAACTGCATTCTTCTCTTTTTTCAACTTTAAAATATCACTTGTAACTGACATATTGCTTCTCCAATCGTTAAGGTTTACATATGCTTGACTTGCGTTTTACATACATTGTGCTAGAGTATACCACGAATGTTTACATGTGACAAGACAGTTGTAAAATTTTCTGTACAGTTAATGTAAAAGCCATTCCTGATGCAATATTTAGATTAAATGCAAAAAGCCCCGGGGGAATCATTTCTTAATTGATTTCTCCGGGGACTTTTTCCTAATCCATTACCTATTCATTATGAATTTTCAATCATATCAAAACTTATAAATCTTCTTCAATATGTTCTCTTCCCTGTGCGATTATGCTTCTTACATGATCGTCTGCCAGTGAATAGAATATTGATTTACCTTCTCTTCTGTTCTTTACTAACTTGTTCTGCTTTAATATTCTTAACTGATGAGATATTGCAGACTGTGTCATATTGAGAGCCTGTGCTAAATCACATACGCACACTTCTGCCTCAAATAATACATACAGTATTCTAATTCTCGTTGAATCACCGAATACCTTGAACAATTCTGCAAGGTCGTATAATTCATTCTCATCTGGCATTGTTTCATTAACTATCTTTAATAAGTCCTCATGTATTTCTATTGACTCACAGCATTCACAATCTGCCATTATATTACCTCTTTCTTTATAAGTTCTTTACGAATAATGCTCTTATTGCATTGATTACAGCAATAACCATTACACCTACATCTGCAAATATTGCTACCCACATGTTTGCTATACCTATTGCACCAAGCACCAGACATATAAGCTTTATGCCTATTGCAAAATAAATATTTTCATAAACAATACGTAAGCATTTTCTTGATATCTTAATTGCCTTGGATATCTTTAACGGGTCATCGTCCATCAATACTATGTCAGCTGCTTCTATAGCGGCATCACTTCCTAATGCGCCCATTGCTATTCCGATATCTGCTCTTGAAAGTACCGGTGCATCATTAATACCATCACCTACAAATGCAAGCTTTTTCTTTGATTTCTTATGTTCTAACAGCTCCTCAACCTTAGAAACCTTATCTGCCGGAAGCAATTCACTGTACACAGCATCTATATTTAATTCTTTAGCTACAGCATCTGCTACATTCTTTGCATCACCGGTAAGCATTACTGTCTTACGTACTCCAGCTTTCTTAAGTTCTTCTATAGCCTGCTTTGCATGAGGCTTTAACAAATCTGATATTAGTATAAGTCCTGCATATGCCCCGTCAACTGCCACATGAACCTGAGTTCCGGCCTCGTTGCACTCTGCATATTCAAGACCGAGTCTTCTCATAAGCTTTCTGTTACCTGCAGCCACTTCTCTTCCTGATACATTAGCCTTAACACCTTCACCACTGATTTCCTCAACATCTGTAACTAATGTCTTGTCAATCTCTTTTCCATAAGCTTTCTGTAAACTCTTGCTTATAGGGTGTGTTGAATAGCTTTCTGCAAATGCAGCATATTTTATAAGTTCATCTTTGTCAATAGTGTTATTATATACACCACTGACCTCAAATACTCCCTGTGTCATAGTTCCTGTCTTATCAAAGACAACAATGTCTGTCTCTGCAAGTGCTTCAAGATAACTTGAACCTTTTACAAGAACACCCTGATTACTTGCTCCACCGATTCCTGCAAAGAAGCTGAGCGGAATACTTATGACAAGTGCGCAAGGACAACTTATTACTAAAAATGTAAGTGCTCTGTATATCCACATTCCCCACTGAGGAGATACTCCTAAGAATATCATGCTTACAAGTGGTGGAATTATAGCAAGTGCCAGCGCACCGTAACAGACTGCAGGTGTATATATCTTTGCAAATTTACTGATAAAGTTCTCTGAACGAGATTTCTTGGAACTTGCATTCTCTACAAGATCAAGTATCTTAGATACTGTGGAATCACCAAATTCCTTAGTTGTGCGGATCTTAAGCACACCTGACATATTAATGCAGCCGCTTATTACTTCATCACCAGCCTTTGCCTGTCTTGGAAGGCTTTCACCTGTAAGTGCACTTGTATTAAGAGTTGTATTACCTTCTTCAATAATACCATCAATAGGAACTTTCTCTCCCGGCTGGACAACAATAACTGTACCAACCTCTACTTCATCAGGATCTACCTGCTCAAGCTTTCCATCAACTTCAATATTGGCATAATCAGGTCTGATGTCCATAAGCTCACTTATGTTCTTACGGCTCTTTCCAACTGCAATATTCTGGAACAGCTCACCAATCTGATAAAAGAGCATAACCGCAATTGCTTCTGTAAAATCACCATCATCTACAAGTGCAATTATAATTGCACCTACAGTTGCAACTGCCATAAGGAAATTCTCATCAAATACCTGTCTGTTAAGAATTCCCTTAATTGCTTTCCTTAAAATATCATATCCAATAACAAAATAAGGAACCATGTACATTATAAAAAGAACAATCGTAGGAATATCAACAAATGTGCTTATCACCTTAAAAGCAATCATAAGGACTGCTGCGATAATGATTCTTGTAAGCATCTTTTTCTGCTTTTTATTCATATTCTACTCCAATCTGCCAGAACAACTCTCACGGCTTTCTATTACAGATATATCTCGCAATCATCTTCTACTTTCTTGCAGTTCTTAAGAACATCCTGCATAACAGCCTTAGGATCCTGTCCTTCTTCAAATTCAACAATCATCTTAAGTGCCATAAAATTAACTGTGGCATCCTTAACACCTGCTGTATTCTTAGCTGCATCTTCCATCTTATTAGCACAGTTTGCACAATCAACATCAATCTTATAAGTCTTCTTCATAATATTCTCTCCTTAAAAACATTAAATAATCAAAGCTCTTTCATATGAACATTCATTCATATGTTCATTTTCATTATAACACCTATAAAACTTCTGTCAACAAGAATTCACTATATTTTTCCGCAAACATTTTATGTCCTTTCTCATCTAAATGCTGTCTGTCAACTTCACTTGGTTCAGCAGCACCAGCGGCATCAAAATAATAAAATCCATTTTCCTTTGCTATCTTTTCATATTCCCATGCAAGCTGCCTTGAAACATTTTCAGAACTTTCATTAAATTCAGGATCAAAGCCTTCTTCACCTACACCTTTTCCAAGATGAATCGGAGAAATTATAACTATCTTTGCATGTTCTCCTGCTGTCTTGTTAGCCTTTCTTGCAACTGCCTCCATTCCTTTTGCAATTGTCTTTGCATCAGCATGAAATTCAGTCTTGCAGTCATTCGTACCAAGCATTATAGCTATAACATCTACCGGCTTATGTGATTCAACAACTACTCCAATAAGATCAATGCCCTTTCTTGCATCTCTTACAGCATCTGGAAATATAGTTGTTCTTCCGCACAGTCCCTCTTCAATAATATTATATTCATTTCCAAGAAGATTAGCTATTCTGCCTGTCCATCTTACATCATAATCATATCTTCCTGATTTATCAGGCTTATATCCATAAGTATTAGAATCCCCAAAAAACAAAATATTTTTCATTGCCACATCCTCCCACAAAACATCTGTTAAATATACTGTTATCTTAATTCATACTTACTTTGTATGTTTATATGTTATAACTTCTTCGTGGCTTTGTCAACAAGGAATCACTATAAAAAATGCTCAGCCCTCCAGCATGTTGTGTCAGTCTATATTTCCAAGTGATATTTTACAGTATAGCATGCTTGATTTTTTATGAGCTGTGTGGGAGTTAAAGCTGCTATATACAAAAAATCAGTGCTAAAAAACGCGTTCAAGCGAAGCGCGTTGTTTTTTAGCACTGTAATATATTCTGTATATGGCAGCTTTTACTCCCACTAGGCGAATAAATCCATGAAAGCATGTTGTACTGTAAAACATCACTTGGAAATCTTCATACCTAACACAACCCTACTGCTCTCTTTGCAAGCCTGTCAGCCTCTTCATTTCCTTCAACCCCTGAATGTCCCCTGACCTTCACGAATCTGATATTAATTGAATCCCTGACAGATGTAATATAATTATAATATTCTATTGTTCCTTTTTTGTTTCGTTTCCATTCTCCCACAGCCCATGCCTTGATACCTGCATAATCATAGAATATAGAAATATCTTTAAGTCCAAGCTCTATTGCTTTTTTTACAGCAGACATGCTTCCAAGAATCTCTCCTGCGACATTACGCATTGAAGCCATCTCTTTATCACTGCCATTACCTGACAATTCATATCTTACACCATCATGCATAAGAAAACCGCCATATCCATACACTCCCGTTACAATATTAAAAGAACCATCAACAAATGCATAATCATTGTCAGGCATTACATCTTCCATATTGCTACTTCCGGTCTTTCCATTAATCTCCTGTACAGCTTCCCTTCCCATATAAGCCTTCGCCTCTTCCATAGACATGAAGCTCTTATATTCGGCAGCTGGAAAACCATGTACATTCTTCTTACATTCGTCCCATGTCTGATATATTCCGGGAACTTTACCTACACGCACAGCATAATATTTCTTAGCCATATATATTTCCCTATTCTGATTAATAAACTCGGATTACTCCGGCAATCTCTTTTACCACTGAAAGTCCGTTAAATACTGTCATTGCATCATTAAAATTCTTCTCTGCAACAACATCTGTAATAATAACAAGTTCAGCAACACCGTCCTTACGGCTCTTCTGGACCACCTGCGCAATACTTACATCATTGTTTCCAAGAACACTTGCAATGTTAGCAAGAACCCCCTGCTTGTCTAATGCTTCTATTCTTAAGAAGAATTTGCTCTTGGTTTCAGATATATCCTTAACAGGAAGCTCTTTGTAGCATGAGCAGCCAATCTTGCCGCATGAGCCATGAACTATGTTACGGCATACATCTATAATGTCCCCCATAACAGCAGAAGCTGTTGGCATCTGACCTGCGCCCCTGCCCATAAACATAGTATCATCACTTGCCTCACCATGAACAAATACTGCATTAAATGAATCTCTTACTGTAGCCAGAGGGTGATTCTCGTCAATAAGCATAGGATGAACCTTAACTTCTATTCCATCCGGTGTATTTCTGGCAAGTCCAAGAAGCTTGATAACATATCCGAATTCCTTAGCATACTTAATATCTTCTGCTGTAATCTTAGTAATACCCTCTGTATATACCTGATTAAATGTTACCCTTGAATTAAATGCGATTGATGACATAATAGCCATCTTTCTTCCTGCATCATATCCTTCAACATCTGCTGTAGGGTCTGCCTCTGCATATCCTAATTCTGTAGCCTTTGCAAGAGCGTCCTTATAATTCATTCCTGATTCAGTCATCTTTGTAAGGATATAATTAGTTGTTCCGTTAACAATACCAATAATCTCTGTGATATTGTTGCCAGCCATGCTCTGCTTTAATGGTCTGATTATTGGAATTGCTCCCGCAACAGCCGCCTCAAACTGAAGGTCAGCATGCATTTTGTCTGCCATTCCCATAACCTCTTCACCATGCTCAGCAAGAAGATCCTTATTGGCAGTAACAACCTGCTTTCCAGCCTCAAGTGCCTCAAGAATATACTGCTTTGCAGGAGTAGTTCCACCCATAAGCTCTATTACAATCTCAATATCCTTATCTTCAATAATATCCTTCCAGTTGTCAGTCAGTAATTCTCTGTCAATTGGATCACGGTCTTTATCAAGATTTCTTACAAGAACCTTCTTAACTACAAGTTCTGCACCCGTCTTACTAATCACATCATCTTTCATACTCTGACATAACTTGTATACACCTGTTCCAACTGTTCCTGCTCCTAATATAGCCGCATAAATCTTTCTGCTCATTACTTTGTACGCCCTCATTCCTGTTTATTATGTTAAGTTTATTATATTAATCTGTGATACATTTATTTCATATCTACAGCATCAACCTGATCCTTAAAGTTCTTTATAGCCTTCCCAGCCTTCTTTGTTACAGATACAATTCTCATAAGAGATATAAAATCCCATAACCCCTCTATCATCAGAGCAATTCCAATAAATACTATAAGTGCTGATGATGTTGAAAATGGATTCAATAATGCAATGATGCCAATAACAACCATTACAACTGCACCTATAAGCTCAATCCACCATTTGTCTGACTCAAGATGGTAGAAATCCACAGCATACTGAAGTTTAAGGATTCCATCAACAATAATAATAATTGCAAGTGCTGTTCCTAAAAAAACCGCAATAAAACCTGGTTTAATCACGAAAAACATACCAAATGCAAGAAGCGTAACTCCCTGTACAAGACCATATGATCCAAGAATCTCACTTCCCGCAATCCTGAAATAATTGATAAGTCTTAATACTCCCCAGACACATAAGGCAACTCCAATTCCTTTACATATGATTTCCTGGGATGCTGTTGGAAATATTACCAGCAGTAAGCCAAGAACAAACAATGCAATTGAAACAATAATAATCTCAAACTTAATTGTCTTTAACTTCTTATAAATACTGTTCATATGCTCCATCTCCTTTTCACTCATTTCAAAGTTCCGTAGTTCTTTTGTCTTTTGATTATACACAAAAAAGAACATCACTTCAAGACATGCATTTTTCTGCACTTTAATCTGTCTGTGATGTTCTTTATTATTATTTAATATTAAGTTAACATATACAGATTACTCTGCTCTTGACATAGCCTGCTCGTAGTCTCTTGTTCCAACCCAGATTTCCTTAGTATATGGACACTTCTTCTGTTCAATAGAGCGCTTGATAATAACCGAAATACATACCACATTCGCTATTATTGCAAGCATTGCAACAACTCCCTGTGCTGTCGGGTTAGCTGTTATACCAAAGTTGGCAATTGCATCTCCTGCACTTGCACCTGTAGTGTGACATGTAATTGCTGCGTTATAAAGATCAAGTGCCTTAACACCAGCCTTAGTTGCTCCACCATATAATGATGGCAATACACTGAATGTATTGCTTAACTGGAATAATGGTAATACCTGTGCAAACATGCACCATGTCGCAAGTGTCATGGCTCTGTTCTGAATCCATCCACCCTTATTCCATAATGCATTAGCAAATGTAGGAGCAAGAAGAAGAGCTACACCACAGTACCATGTATGTGTTGGAAGATTACAATATGTATACTCAAAATTCCAGATGTCATAAGCAACGATAAACCATATTGTCATATCCGGCCAGAGCATATCATCCTTTTTCTTAGATGAGTAAATTCCCCACCAGCCTGTCATACAGAAGATATTAATAAGTCCTGCAATTCCATTAACAATATTCCACCAGCCACCATAAAGGAATACACCTTCATTAGATGCCCACCATGCACCAGAAAAATCTCCAGTAATCTGGTAAGCTCTTATGGCTGATTCAAAATCAGATACTACCGCAATAAGAATATTAATAGCAACAATTACGAATGGCCAAGGTTTAAACCATTCTTTCTTTCCAATTCCCCACTTATACTTAATCATGAGGAAACCGACAACTCCGATATCTGCTGCATAAAGCTTAGCATAATGGAACCATCCGTTCATATACTCATATGTCTGATTGCTGTGACCGCCAAACAGACCTGCCTGAATTGTTATGAAATAGATTGTGAGTACAGCCGGAATGATAACGAATAACACGATACCACCAATCTTAGTACGACGACCTATCTCATTAAGAATTACTAATCCTGCAAACACAAGCACCCAACCCAGTAACTGAGTCATGGCTGTGCTGCCATAAAGTTGAAATAACATTGTTCACGCCTCCAATCGCTTGATTGATTTTATAAGTATTTTACACTTTTTTAATAAATATTTCAAGTAAAAATGATAGTCTATATGGGCTATCCTAAACATTTTAATATCTGCGATTTCTTGTTGTTGACAACTGCAAGGTTTTGCAAGGCCGAACGAATATTTTTCTGAATCACTGCCGCCCTTATTCCTTCGAATGGTTTAAGAAAGCTGTTAATTCCAAGTTCTTTAGCATTCTGTTCCAGTCTTGTAATTGAAGTAAACGCTGCAGACCACTGTGTATTATTAAGTGTCTGTTCTAGTCTTATGAAGTCATAACACGCCATATATTCCCTTACATCCTTTATATATACGGTCATAACAACTTCATTCTCTATATCTTTATCCTTGAATTTTGAATTAGAAATATCTATTCCGAGTCTTCTAAGATTCGCGATTATTTTCATCAATACCTGTTCGCGGGCTGACATACTAACACTTCCCCTCACACTCAGCTTTCTTATATATTCTTGGCAGTACATTATTATGCTTTAGTTTTACTTTTTCCTTCAGGAATAACATATATCCATATAAGTGAACTTACAAACAAAAACATTGGATAAAACAGCTTTGGTAGAATCTGAAATGCTGTAATGCTATATCCAAGCTCTGAAACCGCTGATATGGCAACCAGCATCTGAGCACCATATGGTATTATTCCTTGAAATATACATGAAAATGTATCAAGAAGCGAAGCCGCTTTTCTTGGAGTAATATCATAATCATCAGCCATCTCTTTTGCAATAGGGTTAGCCATTACAATAGCAACTGTATTATTAGCTGTAGCAATATCCATTGTTCCAACTAAAAGTCCCATTCCAAGCTGTCCGCCTTTTTTCCCTTTAAATAATCTTCTTATTCCATTAAGTAAAGCATCAAATCCACCATATTCTTTAATAAGTGAACACATTACAGATACAAGAACTGCAACCATACATGTCTCAAACATTCCTGACGCACCACTTCCCATATTAAGAAGCAGAGTCTCCAATGTAACCTCTCCCATAACAAGCATAATAACTATTCCCGAAATAATACCTGTTATAAGTACAACAAAAACATTTACACCAATAATTCCACCCGCAAGTACAAGCACATATGGAATAATCTGAAAAAGATTATATGAATGTGCAATCTCACCATGAATATCTGTACTAAAAGAAAGCACAAGAATTATAACAAGGGTCACAATTGCTGCCGGAAGTGCTATCCAGAAATTCTCCCTGAACTTGTCTTTCATGGCACAGCCCTGACCATTACAAGCTGCAATAGTAGTATCTGATATAAAAGAAAGATTGTCTCCAAACATTGCACCACCCATGACAGATGCAACACATAATGCCATACTAAATCCTGATGCTTCTGATACCGCAACCGCTATTGGTGTAATAAGTGTTATTGTTCCAACAGATGTACCCATTGCAGTAGATACAAAGCAGGCAACAATAAAAAGTACCGCTACTGCAAACTTTGCAGGAATAATGCTTAACATAAAATAAGCTACACTCTCTGCACTGCTTCTTCCTACAACTCCGACAAATATTCCGGCTGTAATGAATATCAGAAGCATTGTAACAATGTTCCTGTCAGCCAACCCTTTTGCCATTACATCAAGCTTTTCATCAAACTTAAGCTGTGAATTCTGCATGCACGCTACTAGTATTGCAGCCATAAATGCAACAATAATTGGTACATTATAGAATCCCATTGGAATCTTCATGACATATTCAAATATAATTCCAGTTCCAAGATACAACACAAGAAAAACAAGTATAGGTACCAGCGCAACCGGATTAGAATTCCTATCCTTTTTCATAATACCAATTAATCCTCGCCCATCTTAGCAAGCTTGGCAGCCTGGTCGGCAGCGATACATGCATCAATAATATCCTGGATGTCTCCATCCATAATCTTGTCAAGCTTATATAATGTAAGACCAATTCTGTGGTCTGTTACTCTTCCCTGTGGGAAATTATAAGTTCTTATCTTCTCAGCTCTGTCACCTGTACCAATCTGGCTTCTTCTTGCATCTGCCTCTGCGTCATGTGCTTTCTGAGTCTCAATGTCATATAACTTGGCTCTTAAAAGTGCAAATGCTTTCTCCTTATTCTGTATCTGTGACTTCTCTGTCTGTGAATAAATAACTATTCCTGTTGGATAATGAGTAAGTCGTACAGCAGAATCAGTTGTATTGACACACTGTCCACCATTACCTGACGCTCGCATAACATCAATACGGATGTCCTTCTCATCAATGTGGATATCAACCTCTTCTGCCTCTGGCATAACAGCTACAGAAGCAGTAGAAGTCTGTATTCGTCCGTTAGATTCAGTTACCGGGATTCTCTGTACTCTGTGTACACCAGACTCATATTTCATGATAGAGTAAGCTCCCTGTCCCTTAACCATGAATTCTACTTCCTTCATTCCACCAATACCGGTTTCATCGCCACTTAATACTTCAACCTTCCAGCCTCTTGCCTGTGCATAGTGTACATACATTCTGAAAAGCTCTGCTGCAAAAAGTGCCGCCTCTTCTCCACCTGCACCCGCTCTGATTTCAACAACAATATCCTTATCATCATTAGGGTCTTTAGGTAAAAGAAGAATCTTTAATTCATGCTCTAATTCTTCTACTCTTGCCTTAGATTCATTAAGCTCTTCCTTCGCCATCTCTTTAAGTTCTTCATCTGTCTCTTCATCAAGAATAGCAAGACTGTCCTCAATATTCTTCTTACAGTTCTTATACTCAGTATAAGTTTCTATAAGTGGTGCAAGACTACTCTGTTCTTTCATAAGCTTTTTGAACTTTTCCTGATCATTAACCACATCAGGATTACCAAGTTCAGCAGTTATATCTTCATATCTGTTGACTGTATCTTCAAGTCTATCAAACATACTCTGTCACTTTTCCTTTCTACATCAATTATATACAATTACTTTCTTCCCATAACAACACGGTCAAAACCAGCAAGATCTTTCACGACAGTTATATCCTTAAAGCCAGCCTTTTTCATTATATCAGAAACATCTGCCGCCTGCTCTGCTCCTATTTCATAACAGAGATATCCATCAGTTTCAAGGAAGTCTCCCGCCTGTGCAGTTATTTTTCTATAAAACATAAGTCCATCTTCCATTCCATCAAGTGCAAGTATAGGATCATGTAATCTGACTTCCTCCTGAAGTCCTTCAATAACCTTAGTTGGTATATATGGAGGATTAGAAACTATTGTATTAAATGTTATATCATGATTTAATTCTTCGAATAAATCACTTCTCATAAAATCAATATTTTCAGCCTCAAGATTATGTTTATTACTCTGTGCAACATTTAGTGCCTTTTCTGAGACATCAACTCCAAGCACTCTGCATTCAGGAAACTTCTTGGCAAGTGTAATTCCTATGCATCCTGAGCCGGTACACATATCAAGAATATAATCTCCACTTCTTGTCACCTTAATCACTTCACCAACTAAAATCTCTGTATCCTGTCTTGGAATAAGGACATCACTGTTAACCATATATTCATAACCATAAAACCATGTTTTTCCAAGGATATGCTGAAGTGGTATATGAGAAGCTCTCTGTTCTATATATTCCTCAAACATGAGAAAATTTTCTTCCGACAATAAACTGTCACCATTGATAAGATAAAAGGTTCTTGTCATGCCATTAATAGCGGATAACAATTCAAAACTGTCATGCTCTGCATTGTCAATTCCTTTATCTTTCAGCATCTGTGTTCCCCAGTTTACGGCCTGTCTAATTGTCATCATATCTACTTATCTTCCAGCCTTTTCTGTTTAAACATAGGAACATCTTCCGGATATTGCTCTTCCGGTTCCTGTCCAGCTTCAAACTCAAATCCTGCAACAACTTCTTCTTCAGATAATTCTTCTCCTTCTTCAGCTTCAGACTGGTTATCTATAACATAAGAAGCTGTATCCATGAATTCAAATCCCTCTATAGCTGATGGAGCATCATGTCCATCTTCACCATATCCATATGAATCTTCTTCTGAATCACTATCATCAAATGAATTATCATAGATAGTACTTTCTGACTCATCACTTACTTCATATACAGAAGAGAAAGTCTCTCTGTCAGTATCATCCATTCCAAACTCTTTTCCAGCCTGGATATATCTTTCCTCAGCAGTCATCTCACTAACAGGTTTCTCTTCTTCCTGTTCCTCTACATCAATTGTTCTTGTCTGTTCATTACCATGAATAAGACTTCCTGATATAGCCAGTTCTGCCTCAGAAGCAACAAGTTCTTCAACAGGATTCTCTGCTTCTGCATAATACTGTGCAAGGAATTCCTTCCAGTCAAATACTTCCTCAACAGCCCTGATAGCAACTTCTATCATATCCGTATCAGGTTCTCTTGTAGTAAGCTTCTGGAACCACATTCCCGGCTTGCTTAATGCTCTTACAAATGCGTTATCATTCTTTCCAGCCCATCTTATGACCTCATACGATACTCCGGCAATGACCGGAATAAGAAGGATTCTGATAACAATCTGTAATGCTGTATTATCAACCCTTATAAATATAAAAAAGATAATACTTATAAACATAACAAAAAATAAAAAGCTTGTTCCACATCTTTTATGATATCTTGAACTGTTCCTGACATTCTCAGGTGTAAGTCTTGCACCATTCTCTATACAGTTGATACATTTGTGCTCTGCACCATGATACATAAAAGTTCTCTTTATATCCTTCATCATTGATATAAGAGAAATATATATAACAAATATAAGCAGTCTTACAATTCCTTCAATAAAATTAAGCAGTGTCTTGGAAACTATGTATTTCGATACCAGCTTAGTTGCAAGATACGGAAGCACCATAAACAAGCCTATTGCAAAAAATATAGAAAGAATAACTGTCACAGCCATAAGCACTGACTCAAATTTATCTTTAAGGAGATTCTTGCCTGCTTCATCAAGCTTGGTTTTCTCCTGCTCTGCAGGATCATCATAAAATGATGCAGAATAATTAATTGTTGAAATTCCCGTAACCAGCGAATCAATAAAATTAACAATTCCTCTTATTATCGGAAGATTAAGCCATGGATGCTTTTCTGTTATAAGCCTGCTCTCTCTAACGACAACCTCAATTTCATTATCAGGTTTTCTGACAGCAATAGAATATTTATCCTTATTGCGCATCATGATTCCTTCAATTACAGCCTGTCCCCCAATTCCTGATGGCTTCATATCACATAACCATACCTTTCTAAAATGTTTTGTATACATTCAAAAAAAGTTGAGGTCCCGAAAAACCTCAACCTTAATTCAAAATTAATTGTTTGATACACCATACTTCTTGTTGAACTTATCAATTCTTCCACGAGTTGATGATGCCTTCTGCTGTCCTGTGTAGAATGGATGGCACTTTGAACAGATTTCTACGTGGATTTCTTCCTTAGTTGAACCTGTTACAAATTCGTTACCGCAGTTACAAACAACCTTTGCCTGATAGTAATCTGGATGGATTCCTTCTCTCATGATTTCACCTCTTTACAAATTATTAAGTATTACAATTGCGAATTCCGCCTTAGGTTCCCTTTCTGTCCCGATGGGACCTATGCGCATTAGACACAATGACCTCTTTATCTGTCATAAACAGCTTTCATATTGTATCACGATGTTACATTATATGCAAGCACTTTTTCAAAAAGTTATAAAAATGCTACAGAAAGAAAGTATACTTTAAATATAATGATTCTTAATTACTGTTCTTACAAGTTCTTCATTATTCTTGGTTTTAACAAAAAGGTCAAGAATTCTCTCTGCTGCCTCATCCGTCTTTAAACCGTTAAGTGCCTTTCTCATAATATCAACAGCTTCCTGTTCTTCTTTGTTAAGCAGTAAATCTTCGCGTCTTGTACTTGACTTTGCTATATCAATAGCTGGAAATACTCTCTTTTCTGACAATTTTCTATCAAGGACAAGTTCCATATTACCCGTACCCTTAAACTCCTCGAATACAACATCATCCATCTTGCTTCCAGTCTCAACAAGTGCTGTTGCCAAAATTGTAAGACTTCCACCCTCACGCATATTTCTTGCCGCACCAAAGAATCTCTTAGGCATGTGGAGTGCTGCCGGATCAAGACCTCCGGAAAGAGTTCGTCCACTTGCCTGAACTGTAAGGTTATATGCCCTTGCAAGTCTTGTAATACTATCAAGAAGTATTATAACATCTGTCTTCTGCTCAACAAGTCTCTTAGCTCTTTCAATAACCATCTCTGATACTCTCTTATGTCTTTCTGGCAACTCGTCAAATGTTGAATATATAACTTCTACATTATCTCCAACTATTGACTCTTTGATATCTGTTACTTCCTCTGGTCGTTCGTCAATAAGAAGAATCATAAGATGCATCTCTGGGTTATTCTTAGTTACTGCATTGGCAATCTGCTTAAGAAGTGTTGTCTTACCCGACTTAGGCTGCGAAACAATCATGCCTCGCTGTCCTTTTCCTATAGGAGATATAAGGTCAACCATTCTCATTGCCACTGTACTTGAATTCTTTTCAAGATGAATTCTTTCATTAGGGAAAATTGGCGTAAGGCTTTCAAATGCCGGTCTTTTCTGTGCAACAGAAGGATCCTTACCATTAACGCTTTCCAGATACATAAGTGCCGAAAACTTTTCACCCGATGTTTTCATTCTCTTAGGTCCCTGAATAATATCACCTGTCTTTAAATTAAACTTTCTTATCTGTGACGGAGAAACATATACATCATTCTCTCCGGGAAGAAAATTCTCACATCTTATAAATCCATATCCTTCTGACAAAACTTCAAGAATACCATCTGCCATAGGCATATCCTGTTCCTGCTTTGACTGCTCCGACCCCTTATGTGACTGTGCATGATAATTATCTTTATGTTCTTCTTTAACATACTGTTCAGACTTCTGATGTGAATATTCTGATGTCTTATGATTGTTCTGTCCGTCAGCTTCATCTTCTGCAACAACACTTGCAACTTCAGCCGGCTCGTTCTTTTCCTCGCCTTCTGCCGCTGCGATAATTGCCTCTATAAGTTCACTCTTTCTCATTGTCGAGATATTCTTAATATTCTTATCCTTTGCAAATTCACGCAATACACTAACTGACAATGTTTCTAACTTTGCCTTCATATAATCCACCTCTGTATTCATCTAAAAATCAATAGGGAAAATGATGCAGAAAACGCATCAAAGATGTATTAATTATACAACATATTATTCTAAAAGAAAAGACTAAAAATGCTTTTTTTAGTCAGAGCAATATGTTATTATATATAATGCTGTTAAAAGCACTAATTATTGAAAGGAAGATTAGATATCATGACTAATGCAGAGAAAGCCTTACAGCTCCATGAAGAGTGGAATGGTAAATTTGAAACAACTCCTAAAATGAAGATTCAGACAAGAGAAGATCTTGCTCTTGCTTATACTCCTGGTGTAGCAGAACCTTGCAAGGTTATTGCCAAGGACAAAGAAGCAGCTTATAAGTACACTATCAAGTCTAACACTATCGCTGTTGTATCTGACGGAAGTGCTGTACTTGGACTCGGTAATATCGGTGCTCATGCCGCTATGCCTGTTATGGAAGGAAAAGCTGTTCTTTTCAAAGAATTTGGTAACGTTAATGCTGTGCCTGTCTGCCTTGATACACAGGACACAGAAGAAATCATCAAAACTGTAGTTAATATTGCACCTGCATTTGGCGGTATCAATCTTGAAGATATATCAGCTCCAAGATGTTTTGAAATCGAGACAAGACTTAAAGAGCTTCTGGACATACCTGTATTCCATGATGACCAGCATGGTACAGCTATCGTTGTATTAGCAGGTATTATTAATGGACTTAAAGTTACAGGCAAGACTAAAGAAGATTGCCAGGTAGTAGTCAACGGTGCCGGTTCTGCCGGAGTTGCTATCACAAAGCTTCTTCTTACATATGGTTTTAAGCATGTAACAATGTGTGATAAGTCTGGTATCCTTTCTAAGGCTTCAGAAGGTCTTAACTGGATGCAGCAGTCAATGATGGAAGTAACTAACCTTGAGAACAAGACTGGTTCTTTAGCTGATGCACTCCGTGGTGCAGATATATTTGTCGGAGTTTCTGCTCCTAACATCGTTACAGCAGACATGGTTAAGACTATGAATAAAGATGCTATTATATTTGCAATGGCCAACCCTGTTCCAGAGATTATGCCAGATGTTGCCAAGGCAGCCGGTGCCAGAGTTGTTGGTACAGGCCGTTCTGATTTTCCTAATCAGGTTAATAATGTAATCGCTTTCCCTGGCATTTTCAAGGGTGCTCTCGAAGGACGTGCCAGACAGATAACTGAAGACATGAAGCTTGCTGCTGCGCTTGCAATTGCTAATCTTGTTCCAGATGACGAAGTAAGTGATGTTAACATCCTTCCAGAAGCATTTGACCCAAGAGTTGCTGATGTCGTAAGTAAAGCTGTAATCGACCATATAGAGAAGTAATTATGCTTCCATATTATTATTCTGTAAGTGAATATCTTAAAGACACTTATGGTAAGAAATTATACAAATTAAGTCTTTCCGGAAACATGACATGTCCCAACAGAGATGGAAAACTCGATACAAGAGGATGCATATTCTGCAGCAGTCATGGTTCCGGAGATTTTGCTGTCAGTGATATTGACAAAGCAAAGGAAATAGTATCTAATAAATACTCTGGCACTGAATATATTGCGTATTTTCAATCCTTTACTAACACTTATGCTGATGTAAGTTATTTAAGAGATTTGTTCATGCCGGTAATAGAAAGAGATGACATAAGAATTCTCTCCATCGCAACCCGTCCGGATTGTCTTGATGATGATGTACTCAGTCTTCTCGACGAGCTTAATCATATAAAACCAGTATGGATTGAATTGGGACTACAGACCACTAACAATTCAACTGCCAATTATATCCGCAGAGGATACAATTTGTCAGCATATGATAATGCAGTTAATAATTTACTATCAATCAGAATTGCACCTATCGTCCATATGATTATCGGGCTTCCAGGTGAAACCATCAGTGATTACACTGCTACCGCAAAATATATTGCTCAAAGCGGTGCATCAGGAATCAAGATATCTTTATTACACATTTTAAAAGATACAGATCTTTATACTGATTATTGCAATGGTTTATTTAATGCCATGACTATAGAAGATTATCTTTATGCAATTGGAGCAATTCTTCCTGTATTGCCTGAAAATATGGTAGTACACAGACTTACAGGGGACGGACCTAAGAACATTCTTGCAGCGCCGTTATGGACCACTGATAAAAAAAGAGTCCTTAACACTCTGCATCATTACCTCAAAGAAAATAAGATTTATCAAGGAAAAGATTTATGAACACTGATTCTACTACATTATACAAATTAATGATTTTATATATGCTGAACAAAGTTAATTTTCCTTTGTCCAATACTCAGCTGTCTTCTTTTATGCTGGACAAGCAATATACTGATTATTTTACATTCCAGAAAACTATCAGTTCACTTGTTGAAGATGGATTTATAAGAGGTACCACTCATCAGAGCAGCACCCATTATACCTTAACCAAAGAAGGCGAAGAAACCATTGCTTTTTTCTATACCAAAATCTCAACTGCAATAAGAGATGATATTGAAACTTATCTTGCTGATAATAAATACGAACTAAAGAATCAGGCTGGAACTGTAACTGACTGTTACAAGCTTCCTAATGGAAATTACATTGCACACTGTCAGGTAAAAGAGGGAGATACAACTTTGATTGAGCTTAATCTTAATGTCCCAATTGAAGAGCAGGCGGAAATAATATGCGCAAGATGGCGCGAAAACAGTCAGGAATTATATGACTATATCATTCATAAACTTATGTAAAAAAGCGTTCTGCTGGTAATCAGCCAGTCAGAACGCTTTTATTATTCTTGTATAATTGCAGCACTTTCAGAATCAGTCTCATTTTCTTCCTGTGGCAGTACATATGAATCTATAAGCTGCCATAATTCTTTAAGTCCCTGCTTAGTCTGTGATGAAAAAGGAATAAGAATATCTTCCTGCCTTAATCCAAGTCCTGTTCTTACAGCTTTCACCTGTTTGCTTATCTGGCTTCTCTTAATCTTATCCAGCTTTGTTGCAACAATTACAGGTCTGTAACCGTTATTTACAATCCAGTCATACATCATTCTGTCATTATCAGATGGGTCATGACGGATATCAATCAGCAAGAACACCTGCTTTAACTGGCTGCTTTTTCTTAAATATTTCTCAATCATCTTGCCCCATTTGGCTTTGACAGCCGGACTTACATTGGCATATCCATAGCCTGGAAGGTCAACCAGATACATGCTGTCATTAATATTATAGAAATTAATAGTCTGTGTCTTACCCGGCTGTGATGATGTTCTTGCATATGATTTTCTGTTCATTAACGCATTAATGAGCGATGATTTACCAACATTTGACTTACCTGCAAATGCAACCTCCGGAAATGGGGTTTCAGGAAGTGTACTTGTAACTCCGACTACTATATCCAGATTAACTTTTTTTATAACCATAATCCGCTGCTCCTTTCATTTAACGCATTAATGCCTGTGCAAATACTTCAATAGCATTATTCACATATATTATATTCATCCCTTCAGTTATCTCTGTGTCAAGTTCTTCAACATCCGACCTGTTATCCCGAGGTACAAAAACATTTGTTATACCCGCTGTCTTACTTGCAAGAAGCTTTTCTTTAAGACCTCCTATCGGAAGAACCTTACCTCTTAATGTAAGCTCTCCAGTCATTGCAACATCTGCTCTTACAGGAATTCCAGTAACCGCAGACAATACTGCCGTTGCCATTGTAATGCCAGCAGAAGGTCCGTCTTTCGGAGTTGCACCCTCTGGTATATGAAGATGGAATGCATGATTCTGGAAATATTCAGCATCCACTTTATATCTGCCTTTTTCTGTTACTGATCTGATATAAGAAACAGCTATGCTTGCTGATTCTTTCATTACATCACCCATGTTACCTGTAAGCTTGAACTCGCCTTTGCCCGGCATTGTTATAACCTCTATCTCAAGAGTATCTCCACCTGCCTGTGTCCATGCAAGCCCTCTTACTATACCAACTTCACCCTTTGTATTCTTTTTGTCCGGTCTGTATTTAACTTTTCCAAGATAATCTGTAATATTCTTATCAGATATATTAACTGTTTTCTTTACAGTCTTATCTCTTGTTCCATCAGATGTGAACACTCCGGCTTTGTATAATTCTCTAACCGCTTTTCTTACAATCTTTGCAATCTGCCTTTCAAGACCTCTCACACCAGCTTCTCTTGTATACGAATTAATAATTGTTCTTATAACTTTATCAGTGAACTTTACATCAGATACAAGCAGACCATTCTCTTTAATCTGTTTCTTAATAAGGTGTTCCTTAGCAATATGAAACTTTTCATTAGCTGTGTATGAACCAACTTCAATAATTTCCATTCTGTCAAGCAATGGACGGCTTATATTAGACAGATCATTAGCTGTTGCAATAAAAAGCACATTTGACAAATCAACCGGCATCTCTATATAGTGGTCGACAAAATTAACATTCTGTTCGCTGTCTAATACTTCAAGAAGTGCAGCTGATGTATCGCCCTTATAATCACTGCTTATCTTATCTATCTCATCAAGAAGCATAAGAGGATTATTAACTCCGGCACTCTTAAGTCCCTCAATAATTCTTCCAGGCATAGCTCCAATATATGTTTTCCTGTGTCCTCTTATCTCAGCCTCATCTCTTACACCACCCAGACAGATTCTTACATACTCCTTGCCAAGTGCCTTTGCAACTGATCTTGCTATAGATGTCTTACCTGTTCCCGGAGGTCCTGCAAGACATATGACAGGTGCTTTTCCACTACCTGTTATGTTTCTTACCGCAAGTGATTCCAGAATTCTTTCCTTAATATCTTTCATTCCATAGTGGTCCGAATCAAGCACTTTTGCAGCATTATCTATATCTTTGTTATCTTCAGTCGACACATTCCATGGTAATTCAAGACATGTCTCTATATATGTTCTCTCAACATTAGCCTCAGCATTATTACCAGCAAGTGATTTCAGTCTCTTAATCTCCCTTTTTAGCTTATCCTTTACATACTGCGGTGAATCAAGCTTTTCAACGTCCGCCTCATATTCTTCAGCCTCTGTTATGGTTCCTCCATCAAGTTCTTCATTAATCGCTGCAAGTTCTTCTCTTAATATGTAATCCTTCTGGTTCTTATCTACTCTTTCTCTTACAATATTGCCAAGTTCTTCTTTAATAGTATAAGCATTTATCTCATTTACAAGCAATGTTGCAGCAAATGTATACATCTGCTCATAGTCTTCTGCCTCCAGAAACTGCTGTCTTTTATCAAAATCCATCATAAATTCCTGAGCAAATTCCGTCATCAGTTTTTCTGCATCATTATAAGAAAGCCATCTCTTGACTGTATCCTTTGCAAACTTCGGATTAACATGTGCATACTGTGTCAAAAGTTCTCTCATTCCTACAATTATAGCTCTCGACACCATTTTATCAGGCTTCTCAAATCCTTGCATAACACTTACATCAGCAAGCATCATTCCTGACGCTTCTTCAAATCTATTTACAAGTGCCTTTTCAAGCCCTTCTACCTGAACCCTTAAAATTTTGCCTGGCATCTTTATTATCTGTTTTATCTTAGCAATTGTTCCTACTGTATATAAATCTGCTATCCCTGGTTCGCTCACCTGCGAATCTCTCTGTGTTACAAGATATATAAGTTCATCAGCTGCCATACTTGCTTCTACAGCTTTTACAGACTTCTTTCTGCTCACATCAAAGTGCATTACCATCCCCGGAAAAACAGTGACATTTCTTAATGGAATAGCTGGATAATGTCTATCATATTTGTTACTCATATATTCCTCTCTATCTAAAAAACGGACCGTCCATCATGAACAGCCCGCCTGAATTAATTTCGTTACTGTGCTTTTTTTACAGCATCCGTTCTGTATTCTAACAGAGGCTTTGCGCTTCCTTCTACAGCTTCCTTAGTTATTATACATTTTGATATTGTTTCATCTGACGGAATCTCATACATTACTTCATTCATGACAGATTCTAAGATTGAACGTAAGCCTCTTGCTCCTGTCTTTCTCTCAAAACTCTTATGGGCAACTGCCTCAACAGCTTCATCCGTAAACTCAAGTGCTACTTCATCAAGTCCAAAAAGTGCCTGATACTGCTTTATAATAGCATTCTTAGGCTCTTTTAGAATTCTCACAAGTGCTTCCTCATCAAGTGAATCTAATGAAACAACAACCGGAACTCGGCCTACAAACTCAGGAATAAGACCGAATTTGATAAGATCCTGTGGAAGTGCCTTATGGAACATCTCTCCAACATCGTCGTTGCTCTTTTCCTTAAGTTCAGAGTTGAAACCAATTGAACTCTTATCCATTCTTGATTCAATAATCTTCTCGAGTCCGTCAAATGCACCACCACATATGAAAAGAATATTAGTTGTATCAATTGGAATAAGCTCCTGCTGTGGATGCTTTCTTCCTCCCTGTGGTGGAACTGATGCTATTGTTCCCTCTAATATCTTAAGAAGAGCCTGCTGTACGCCCTCGCCAGATACATCTCTTGTTATGGAAACATTTTCTGACTTCTTAGTAATCTTATCTATCTCATCAATATATATAATACCATATTGTGCTTTTTCAACATCATAATCCGCAGCCTGAATAAGCTTCAAAAGGATATTCTCAACATCCTCACCTACATATCCGGCTTCCGTAAGAGTTGTAGCATCTGCAATTGCAAAAGGTACATTAAGAAGCCTTGCAAGATTCTGTGCAAGAAATGTCTTTCCTGAACCTGTTGGTCCAAGCATAAGAATATTACTCTTCTGTAACTCTACATCCAGATCAGACTGTGACATTATCCTCTTATAATGATTATATACAGCAACCGCAAGAACCTTCTTTGCTTCATCCTGTCCTATAACATAATCATCAAGAAATTCTTTTATCTGCTTTGGCTTAAGCAGGTTGATATTCATTCCATCAACCACTTCTTTTGCATCTGCCTCTGTTTCAAACTCTTCATCAAGGATATCGCTGCATATTTCTACACATTCATCACAAATGTAAACGCCATTATGTCCTGCGATCAGCTTTTTAACCTGATCCTGTGTCTTATTACAGAATGAGCATCTAAGCTTCTCGTCAATATTTCTGCCTGCCATACTATCCTCCAAATCACTATAAATCCTTTAAATAAAGGTTCGCTTATCACACAAAAACAAGGGAGACACCTGCAAATGTATTATCTGCAGGCATCTTCCTTATCATAAGCAATTATTATCTCTTCTCTACAACACTGTCGATAAGTCCATATGCAACAGCTTCCTGTGCTGTCATATAGTTATCTCTCTCTGTGTCGCGTGAAATCTCTTCAACTGACTTGCCAGTATTAGCTGCCAGTATTTCGTTTAACTTATTTCTTGTCTTAAGTATATTCTCAGCAACGATTCTGATTTCAGTTTCCTGACCTCTTGCACCACCTGATGGCTGATGAATCATAATCTCTGCATTAGGAAGAGCAAGTCTCTTTCCCTTAGCACCGCCTGAAAGAAGGAATGCACCCATACTTGCAGCCATACCTATACAGATTGTAGAAACATCACACTTGATGTACTGCATTGTATCATATATAGCAAATCCTGCTGATACAGAACCTCCCGGGCTGTTAATGTAGAAATGTATATCCTTGCTCGGATCTTCTGCTTCAAGGAATAACATCTGCGCTACCACAAGATTAGCAGAAACATCTGTTACCTCTTCTCCTAAGAATATAATTCTGTCTTTAAGCAGACGTGAATAAATATCATATGATCTTTCGCCTCTGCTGTTCTGTTCAATGACATAAGGTACAAAACTCATTACACAACCTCCAATATACTAAAATGTTTCTTTAAGATTCAATTACTTTTCAACAACTGATCCTACGATAACATCTACAGCCTTCTGAATTGCAAGATCTTCCTTAATCTGCTTCTTCTCATAGTCTCCCATGAATTCCTTAATCTGATCAAGTTCCATCTTGTATGCTTCAGCCATCTTCTTTAACTCTGCTTCGAAATCTTCGTCTGAAGTCTCAATATTCTCAGCCTTAACAACTGCTTCAAGAACAAGTCTTGACTGAATTCTCTTAACAGCCTCCGGCTTCATTTCTTCCATAATCTTATCAGCTGTCATGCCTGTGTACTGGAAGTACTGCTCAACTGATAATCCCTGCTGCTGTAATCTCTGAGCGAAATCCTCAACCATTCTGTTAACCTGTGTATCAACCATAGCATCTGGAATATCCATCTTAGAGTCTTCAATAATCTTAGCGATTGCTTCGTCTTCCTGCTTAGCCTTAGCTTCTCTTGACTTTCTGTCAGCAATCTTTTTCTTTAAATCATCCTTATATTCAGCAATTGTATCAAAATCAGATACATCCTGAGCAAATTCATCATTAAGCTCTGGAAGCTGCTTCTCCTTAATTTCCTTAACAGAAACCTTAAACATAGCTGGCTTACCCTTAAGATCATCTACATGATACTCTTCTGGGAATGTAACATTGATTTCTTTCTCATCACCGATATTCATACCGATAATCTGATCCTCGAATGTATCAATGAATGAATGAGATCCGATTGTAAGTGGGTAATCTGTTCCCTTTCCACCTTCAAATGCAACACCATCAACAAATCCTTCGAAATCAATAACTGTATTATCGCCATCCTTAACAGCTCTGTCTGTTACAGCTACTGTTCTTGAATTCTGATCCTGTACTCTCTTTAACTCTTCTTCAACATCAGCATCTGTTGCTTCTGTATCAGCCTTAGTTACCTCAACACCCTTGTACTGTCCAAGTTCAACTTCTGGCTTAGTAGCAACAACAGCTTCGAAGATAAATGGCTTTCCAGCCTCTAACTGTGTTACATTGATCTTAGGCTGTGAAACAAGTTCAAGACCGCACTCATCAGCAGCCTTAGCATATGCATCTGGAATGATTGAATTAGCAGCATCTTCGTAGAATACTTCTGCGCCATACATCTTCTCAATCATCTTTCTAGGTGCTTTACCTTTTCTGAAACCAGGAAGGCTGATCTTGCTCTTATTCTTATTATATGCAGTATTAAGACCTGCCTCAAACTCCTCAGCAGTAGACTCAATAACAAGTTTAACCATATTCTTCTCTTCTAAATTCTCAACTGTGAAACTCATTATAAATTAATCCTCCTATGAAATATGTATTGTTACTATCGTACAACATACCCACGAATTATAACACAACTGTTTTTAGATTACCAGTACTATTTTTAAAAAATAAAAGATAGGGCTGCAATCTTTATATTTGCTAAGAAATATGTGGATTACAACCCTATTTATTACTTAAGATAAATCATTTTTTCACATCCCAGATGATTACTTACCGCTCATCTGCTCTTCCTGTCTTCTGATCATCTCTTTTACCATGTTACCACCAACTGAACCAGCTTCTGCTGATGTGAGGTCTCCATTGTAACCATCCTTTAAATTAACGCCAATTTCTGAAGCAACCTCCATCTTGAATCTGTCAAGTGCGTTCTGTGCTTCCTTCTTAGTCTTATAATTAGAACTTGTTGATTTAGCCATAATAAGCCTCCTTATTAAACACATTTTAGGTTTAAGCCGAAAAGTTATGGCGCCATAACTTATCGTCTTGATATTATTATGTATCTGTTAATTCTGATTATTATGACATATTCTGGCTGTTAATTATTAGTAGTTATTTTTTTGTTTCTGCTTCTAAATTTTTCTCTGATTCAGGAATTATATTCTTATATACATATATTTCGTCATAAACCGGTGCCCATTTATATGTAGCCCCGCCTGTGCAGAATACATAAGCATGCCCTTTATTAGTGACCGCATAGCTTACAAGACAGCTTCCTGCCTGGCTGATAAATCCTGTCTTGCCACCTTTAACAATAACCCCGGGTGCTTCATTGCCATATATCCTTGAATACATTGTACTTGTAAGCTGTATTCCATCTGGATGCTGTGCTGTTGCTTTGGTTTTATACTGATATGTTCCAAGCACTTTTGCCCTTAGTTCATCCCTCATTGCATACTCCATTATCATAGCCATCTCTGCAGGAGTTGTATACTGTTCCTCGTCATAAAGTCCTGTAGGGTTTGCAAATCGTGTATGTTTTAAACCAAGTTCATTACATTTTGCATTCATCAGCTTAGCAAATTCTTCATTAGAACCTGCAACCATTATTGCAAGTGCCTCTGCCGCATCAGCACCTGACGGAAGTATCAATCCATAAAGTAAATCTTCCACATCAACAGTCTCTCCATCAAGAAATCCTGCTACAGAAGCTTCTTCCCTGAATAATCTGTTAAGCATTTCAAATCCAAAAGTATATGTCTGTGGAATCTTATCTATATTATCAGTTACAACTATAAGAGTCATTACCTTTGTCATAGACGCCGGATACATTCTGGTATCTGCCTGTTTTCCTGCAATTATTTTATGATTATCAACATCTAAAAGAGCAGCATATGGCGAAGAAACCTTACTTTCAGATGTAAGATCAAAATAATCAGATGCCATCTGGGCATATATAAGAGGCGGCTCTGTAGGCTTCTCTGTTTCTTCCTCTGGCTGTGTTTCACTAATCACATCCGATGCAAATGCTTCCTTCTGTTTAAATGTTTTCTTTATTCCTGAAACAGAATTGATAATAATAACAGCAAGTATAATCGCAATAACCATTAAAGCCGTTATCATAATTCTTCTTCTTAAAATCTGCTGTCTTTTCTTCTTCATCAACAGCATTTTTCTTTTTCTGTTGCGGCGTATTTTTTCTTCATCATAATTATCGAATCCCATCGTAATTTCTCTCCCTCATACTAAATATACTGGGTAGAAGCTTTTAATTTTTCTGCCAGTTCTTCCCCTTTGATAAGTCTTACAAGTTCGAGTCCCAAATCAATAGATGTTCCCATTCCTCTTGATGTTGTAATATTACCATCTGTAACAACGCGCTCAGGAGCTGTAACTACAGTTGCACCATTTAACTGATCTTCAAATCCAGGAAATGCCATTGCTTTCTTTCCATCAAGAAGTCCGAGATTTCCCAGAACCGAAGGTGCTGCACATATGGCTGCAATTCTGTTATTCTTCTTATTGTATTCTTTAAGAAGTTCCAGTAAATCCTTGCAATCATAATATGACTTATGACCCGGACCACCCGGAAGGAATAATAGTTCATCTCCTTCAAATACATATTCATCCAAAAGCTCATCAGCCTGAACAATTACCCCCTGAGCACTTTTTACATTAATGTCACCTGTTATTGATATCACATCTGTCTTAATATCCGCTCTTCTTAATATATCTACAACTGCAAGTGCTTCTACCGTTTCAAAACCATCTGTAAGAAATGCACATACCTTCATCAATTATTTCCTCCGCTCGAAAAAATATACATACGAGTTGATTATACAACATTTTTTTATTTTTACAAACTTATATTTTACAAAATATTAATATTAATGTATTGTAGTTTTAAAAACTATGTGTTATCATTTCAATTAACAAAACAAATCGTTTTTACAACGCGGAGGATAATATATATTATGTTTGATATAATCACTGATTCAGCCTGCGATATTGTTAGAGAATATGCAGAGACACACAATCTTAAGCTTGTACCTCTCTACACAACATTTGATGGTGTTAATTATCTTAAAGAACAATATGACATTACTCACGATGAATTCTATAGAAGAATGACTGACGAAGGTGCATTCCCTAAGTCCTCTCTTCCAAGTGTACAGGATTTTGTTGATGCTATTATGCCAAGTGTGGAAGCTGGCAGACCTGCTATTGTATGTACAATTACATCATACTTCTCAGGATCTTATAACTCAGCCTGCACAGCTAAGGATATTATATTAGAAGATCATCCTGATGCTAAGGTTACAGTTATTAATTCACTGCTTAACTCAGCATCATTTTCACTCTTCATATATCAGGCTCTGCAGATGAGAAAAGCAGGATATTCATATGAGGATACAATCAAGGTTCTTGAAGCTTTAAGAAACGATGGCCGAATAATGTTTACAACAGAATCACTTGAATACTTAAGTAAAGGCGGGCGTCTTGCCAAGACAGCAATTACAATCACAAGCAAATTAAGCCTCCGTCCTATCATCGTTATGAAAGAAGGAGAAATCGGACTTGGTGGATTTACACGAACAAGAAATAAGGGTAAATCTAATGTTATTGACATGATTCAGAAATACATTGAATCAAAGGGAATGCCGATTGAGAACTGGGATATCACTGTTGGTTACTGTACTAACCTGGAAGAAGCTGAAAAATACAGAGATGATGTTGAAGCACAACTTGGTGTGAAGCTTCTCGAAAGACGCGAAGATTTCAAGACAAGAATCAGTATTATCTCTGGCTGCCATACAGGTCCTTACGCATTAGGAATTGCATGCATTCCTAAGTACACTACTATCAGATTATAATCAATAAAGAAATAAGCGGAATGGTTTGAAACTGCCATTCCGCTATTATTAATCTACTTACTCATATGGTTCATAATCCAGCCATATATTTCTTCATATATTTCTTCTTTATTAAGTTCATTACACAGCTCATGCCTGCAATCCTCGTAAAGTCTTAAATCAATATCATCAATATGACCATGATATGAATTATATGCCCTGTAAACGCCTTTTCCGTACTCTCCCACCGGATCATCAAGCCCTGATATCATAAGCATTGGCAAATTCTTAGGAATTCTTTCTATGTTGCGCGGCTTTCTTACATACAGAATCATATTCATAAGTCCTCTGTAACCATTGACCGTAAAAAGAAATGTTGTCAGTTTTCCAGCATTGTATTCATCAACAACTGCTTCATCTCTTGTCAGCCAGTCATTGACTGTTCTTACATTCTTTATGCGCTTGTTATAAGCTCCGAACATAATCTTAGATATTAGTCTGCTTCTGTACCTATCACCCTTTATAAGTCTTACTGCATCAGCAAGCACCTTTCCTGCAAGCACCATTGGTGCCGGCTGGTGTCCTGTTCCCATTACAATAACTCCATCAAGTTCATATCCGTAATCACATATATATCTTCTTGTAACAAATGACCCCATGCTGTGTCCTGCAAGATAATATGGAATACCAGGATACATTTTCCTGATAAGAACTGTAAGATGATGTGCATCCTTTGCAAGTGCCTCTCCCGGATTCTTCTCTTTAAAAAATCCCAGATCATCATCCGTGCATACTGACTTTCCATGTCCAAGATGATCATTGCCAACAACAACAAATCCTCTCTCTGCCATATATCTTGCAAATCCGTCGTATCTGTCAATATACTCAATCATCCCATGACATATCTGCAATACCGCAACAGGCTTGTCATATTCTGTCTCATCGGGACACCACATAACAACATGAACAGATGTCTTTCCATCACATGACAGAAAAGAATTACTTTTTTTCTTTACCATAAACCATCCTCCTTATCGTTTTATAACATTTTCAATCCCTTCAAACGCTTCATTTCCTATATAATCAACCGACTTAGGAACATCAATCTCACTAATATTCATATCAGAAAATGCACCGTATTCAATCCGCTTAATACCTGATGGAAGCTTAACTTCCTTAAGCCCCTTGCAGCCAGCAAATGCATATGCTCCAATTACTTCCACACTGTCAGGAATATTTATTTGTGTAAGACCATCTTTATTATAAAACACTCCCGAAGCAACTGTCCTTACACCATCCGGAATATTGTAAATTCCACTATCTTTACTTACCTTGCATAACACATCATTAACAATAATCTCATTCTTATCAGCAAGCTGGTCATATTCCCACTGTGTATCAGTAAATGCATTAGTTCCAACAGAATTAACTGATTCCGGAATCTCAATTGTTTTAAGATTATAACAGCTCAAGAAAGCATTTTCTGCAATATAGCTTATTCCATCAGATATAACAATCTCTGTCACTGTAGTATCATCACGAAATACACCACTTCCTATACCTTCAACCTGTCTGCCATCAATCTGCGCAGGAACTACAATCTTTGCATCAGCTCTTCCTTTATCTGTAAGCCCTGTAATAACCAGCTTTCCAGCATCATTTTCCTCATATGTAAATATAGCTGCCTTTGATATCTTTTTACATCCTGATATACAGACCATCACCAGTACCAGCATAATACCTGTTATTATTCTTTTACCTTTCATCATACCATTGCCTCTTTATTATTAATTTCTTGCCCACATATAGCAGAACGCCTGTGTTCTCGCTGCAAAATGACTGTCTTTAAGAAGTGCCTTTACTTCTTCCTTCGAATACCATGCTGCTGCAATTTCCTCAAATGTAGATGTACTGGGTGAAAATTCTCCTGTAGCTTTTCCTATAACCACGGCATTTGTCTCATTAGAAAATCCTATGGCACTGTAGCTGTCATAGAGTTTATCCTCAATTATAATAAGATCAAGTCCTGTCTCCTCTTTGAGCTCACGTTTTGCTGCCATCTCAGGAGTTTCTCCTTCATCAATAAGTCCTGCCGGAAAATTATAAACATAATCTCCCACAGACATTCTATATTCCTTATTAATCAGAATATGTTCGTCCGATTCGTCTGTTGCAACAATAACCACACCATCAGTCTTTTCGTTTCTTATATCTTCAATAGTTTTTATATCCTTGTTTCTGCTTATGATTTCGTAAACCTTTTTCTTATCATCCTCAGTTGTATAATACAGATCGTATCTGTTTATGAATCTTCCCTCTGAAACCTTTTTTATTCCATCGAATTTCATTTACCTGTCCTTCTTTCCCTTCATTCTGCCAACCGCTTCATGAACAACATCCATCATCCATCCATTAGTCGAGTTTCTCATTGCAATACCGTATTTCATGGAAACTTTCATCTTATCATCAGAACATTCCGTGCTTACTGCTTTTTCTATTTCTGCAAATATGATGTCAGCTTTTTTCAATGAAATATTCTTAATTACCGCCACAAAATCTCCTTCATTAAGTCTTGCAATATATGCGGAATCCTTAAGCTTTTTCTTTAATACTCCTGCCACATTTACAAGTACAGAATTGCCTGCCTTCTGTCCGTATTTAAAATTAATTTCTGAAAGTCCGTCAATATCGCACACTGCTACCGCAATATTTCCCTTATACCCATCATAAGACTTACAATGCTCCATAAAGCTGTACATACTGTAAACGCCAGTAAGCCGGTCATATATAACCATATTTTCAAGTTCTGTATATGCCCTTTTTAGTTCTGTAACATCCTGCATTACAATGATTGTTCCAAGCAGCCTTTTCTTATCATCCAATAATTTCTCTATTCTGCAGTCATAAGCTTTATTATCCAGTTTCCACTGGAATGTATTTTGTCCTGCCATAACCGGAACACATTTGCTCTTAAAAAACCAGTCAATTGTCTGCTCCCTGTCATCATATTCCAGATTCCCAAACAATTCCTTCATAGATGTATTAAAATCCGCAAGCACCCCTTCATAATCAAACAAAATAACAGGAACATGCATATGATCTATAATCATAGCATGAGTTATTGTGAGCATATTCTTTTTTGAATACCAGAATGTATTCCAGTAAACCATTACTCCTATAAATGCATACAAAAAAATTGATATATCAAATCTTAAATCTATTATCTTATATATGAATACACATTTAATAAGTATAATAATTGCCAAACCTGCTGCCATAACAATATATCTTCCCCAGTAAGCCCCTGGTATATGTATACATTTTATAACTAATACAGCAATTATACATGCTGTTATAATCATGCTCATAACAGCATGTATGCCAAACCACAATTCCCCTTCATATCCAAGTACATATATTCCGTCACATTTTACCAGACTGTACTTAACAGCAATTTCATTAAATATATTCGCAATAAATACAACAGAATCAATTATTGCAATTACAAAAGCCGCAATTGTCATTACTTTAGTTACCTTATTGCTTATTCTTGCAAATTCTGTTGTATATATAAAAAGTGAAACAAGCAGAAAATCCTGTGCAGCCATCATAATACTTGTAGCCGCAGACATTACATTATAATTATCTGTCATGAAATTCACAGAATAACTCACAATACATATCATTGCAAGGGCCAGCAAGACTATTACATACCTTCTCATTCTGTCCTTCTCCTGATATGTCTTAACCATCACAAATCCTACAATCATTGCTGCAATTACATACAATAACAGATATACCATGTTCATTATTTTATCCCCCAAAATACGCTTTTAGCATATAAAGAGATTTTAACATTTAATTATGTGTTACTCAACTAAAAAATCTCCGTCAGACAAATCATCCGACGGAGGTTCTTAATCTCTAATATCATTTACTTAACTGCTGTTACCTTATAATCCTTATCTTCCACAGCCTTCTTTAATACATCATTATCAACTTCCTTAGAAAGTGTAACAACTGCTGTTCCGTTCTCATGACTTACAACTGCCTCTGTAACTCCATCAACAGCCTCAAGTGCCTTCTTAACTGCAGCTTCACAGTGTCCACACATCATACCCTCAATATTCATAGTCTTTGTCATAGCCATGTCTCCTTTTGTCGTTTTATTTTTATTTTTGCGAGACTTTTTCTTATAAATGTGGTCTTTTCCTGTATCATATATCTTTATAAGATTAAGTCTTAATGCATTAGTTACTACGCAGAAGCTTGATAAGCTCATAGCTGCTGCACCAAACATTGGATTAAGTGTCCAGCCAAATACTGGTATCCACACACCTGCTGCAAGTGGAATTCCTATACAGTTATAGAAGAATGCCCAGAACAGATTCTCATGTATGTTGGTAAGTGTCCTCTTTGAAAGTCTTATAGCAGCAGGAACATCTGATAATCTGCTCTTCATAAGAACTATATCCGCCGCATCTATAGCAACATCTGTACCGGCTCCGATTGCAATACCAATATCAGCTCTTGTAAGTGCAGGTGCATCATTAATGCCATCACCTACCATTATAACACTTCCCTGCTCCTTAAGTCTTGCTATTTCTTTTTCTTTTCCTTCAGGAAGAACACCTGCAATAACCTCATCAACTCCGGCAAGCTTTCCTATTGCTTTCGCGCTTCTTTCATTATCTCCGGTAATCATTACAACCCTTATTCCCATGTTCTGAAGTTCTTTAATAGCATGTGGGCTGTCTTTCTTAATCGTATCTGCAACAGCGATTATTCCCATAAGTTCATTATCTCTTGCAAAGAAAAGCGGTGTCTTTCCTTCTGATGATAAATCGTCAGCCTTGTTTCTTAAATCATCAGAGACATTACAATATTCTGAAATGAACTTAAGATTACCGCCTGCCACTACATTTGTATCAAGCATTCCCTTAAGTCCGTTACCGGCAACAACCTTAAAACCAGTCACTTCCTCTGCAAATGAATTCTTATCGCCACTCTCTTCAACATAATTAACAACTGCTTTTGCTAGTGGGTGTTCACTTTTTCTTTCAAGCCCATATGCTATAGTAAGAAGCTCATTCTGTAAGATTCCATCACCTGTTATAATATCTGTAACCTTGGGTTCCCCCTCTGTAATAGTACCAGTCTTATCGAGTGCAACTATCTGCATCTTTCCTGTCTGCTCTAAAGAAATAGCGGTCTTGAACATAATTCCGTTCTTTGCACCAACTCCGTTACCAACCATAATCGCAACCGGAGTGGCAAGTCCTAACGCACAAGGACAGCTTATTACAAGCACTGAGATTCCTCTCGCAAGTGCAAATCCTAAGTCCTTGCCACATAACAGCCATACTATTGTTGTTATAACTGCTATTGTTATAACTGCAGGTACAAATACTCCCGAAACTTTATCAGCAATCTTTGCAATAGGTGCTTTTGTTGCAGCCGCGTCACTCACCATCTGTATTATCTTGGAAAGTGTTGTATCTTCTCCAACTCTTGTCGCCCTACACTTTATATATCCTGATGTATTAAGTGTTGCTGCACTTACCTGATCCCCCTCCTGTTTATCAACAGGAATACTCTCACCTGTAAGAGCTGATTCATTAACTGCCGTGTTACCTTCAATGATCACACCATCTACAGGTATATTCTCACCTGGTCTTACAATAAATATATCACCTGTCATGACCTGTTCAACAGGGACGCATGTTTCCTGCCCATCTGCATAAAGTACTGCCGTCTTGGCAGCAAGCTTCATAAGACTCTTTAATGCATCGGTTGTCTTTCCCTTTGAGCGGGCTTCAAGCATTTTTCCTACTGTTATAAGTGTAAGAATCATAGCCGCTGACTCAAAATAGAATTCATCCATATAGTGCATTACACCTGCCATATCACCTCTCACCTGACAGTCTGTCATGGCAAAAAGTGCATATGTACTCCACACAAATGCTGCTCCTGAACCAAGCGCAACAAGTGTGTCCATATTAGGTGAACGATGTAACAATCCCTTGAAGCCACTTATGAAGAAATGCTGATTAATAACCATTATTATTATTGTAAGCAGCATTTGTATAAGGCCCATGGCCACATGATTTCCTTCAAGCACTGATGGAAGCGGCCAGCCCCACATCATATGTCCCATACTGAAATACATAAGCACAATAAGAAATATAACTGAAGCTGTTAATCTCTTCTTTAAAACTGGGGTTGTCTTATCTGCCAGCGCATCTTCCTGCTCCTGCATTGAAGGACTGCTGTTCTTTGCCCCCTTAACTGATGCACCATATCCCGCAGCTTCCACAGCTTTAATGATTACATCTGTGGGTGCAGTTCCCTCAACACCCATCGAATTAGTAAGAAGACTTACTGAACAGCTTTCCACTCCAGGCACTTTGCTGACAGCCTTCTCGACTCTCGCCTGACACGCTGCACAGCTCATTCCTGTAACATTGTACTGTTCCATATCGCACTACACCTCCATGCGGTTAGTTGTTATTCCTGTAACTTTAAAATCAAGTCTCTCAATTGCAATTCTTATATCAGCGTCATCGATTTCTCTGTCAACTTCAATTGTTGCCTGCTTCTTCTTAAGATTAACCTGGCATGAAGCACCATCAATCTTATTAACAGATCTCTCAATACTATTCTTGCAGTTTTCACAATGCATGCCTTCAATATCAACAGTCTTGACAGCAATTACAGGATTATCAAGAATCTTCTTCTCTTCTGGAACAGTATCTCCACCACCGCCACAGCAGCCGCCTTCACCTTTCATATGCTTAACACTGCTTATCACTGCGATTACTACTATTACTGCTAATATTCCAATTATTATAGCTGTTCCCATATTATGTATCTCCTTTTATAATTCTTATCGCATGAATTTGCCAATTGTCTTAACAAGCTCTTCTACTGTATCGTCCTTGCCTTCTTTAATATCACGGACTACACAGCTCTTGATATGATTATCTAAGAGCACCTTCGTAAAACTGTTAAGCGCTGACTGGGCTGCCGATACCTGATTAAGAATGTCAATACAGTATGCGTCCTTCTCGACCATTCCCTTAATTCCTCTTATCTGACCTTCAATTCTGCTAAGTCTGTTACAGAGGTCTTTATATTCCTTGGCATCACGTTCTTTTGTCTTATGACAGCAACATTCTTTTTCCATTATTCCTCCTTAGTCTGATTATTATATTCTGTGCCTGATAAACGCTTTATTATATTTATCTATTGTGGATGTAACATACCCTGGTAGGGTATATCTCATTTACATGATGTATAATATACCCTATGTGGGTATATGTCAACAGGAATTATTAATTCTTGTCATTCACTACTTAGAATAAGTCACAGCCTCACTGTTCTCATCATAATCAAACACGCCATCATTCTTTTCTTCAAGTGCCTTGATGATGTGATATGTATATTCGTTATATGGTGTAGCAATTCCAAGTTCTTTTCCCATACGCATCATTGTGCCGGAGAACATATCTATCTCTGTATGTCTGCCTGCATCAATGTCCTGCAGTGTTGAATATCTTGCTGTTGGCGGAACAGCACTTCCACGGCTTGATGTACCTGCGCATCTGCTCATATCAATGCCTTTTGCAAGAGCAACTGCTTCAACCTCCTTACGTAATCCTTCGCTGATTGCTTTCATATGCTCACTGTCTGTATAGCAGCCAACACCTGCTCCAATAATAGCCTGTGGAAGATTGTTACAGATGTTAAGTCTATACTTGCTCCATATCTCTTCTTTGATACAGTCAGTCACTCTGTAATTAAGTCCTGTTCCATCAAATAAATCTCTTATTGCCGCAACTCTCTCACTCTCAAATGGTGCAGCTTCCTCGCCATATATAATGCCTATTGTAGTCTCAGGATTGAACACATATTCCTTTTCTTCGCGGTGTGACGCCACCTTTATAAGTGAATAAATGATATGTGATTTATCTATCTTAGTAGATATTATCTCTTCACTGTCAACGCCGTTCATAAGGCTCATGACAATTGTATTCTCACTGACAACTTCCTTAATATCATCTAATGCACCTGCAAGTGCGCCATACTTTAATGACACAATAAGAAGGTCAACACCCTTTGCCTCCTCAGGTGTCAATACCTCCGGGTGGTATGTCTTCCCATTAATTAAGCAGCCCTCTGCCTTAAGTCTTTCCGCTCTTTCACCCTTTGCAATAACGCTTAAACTTATATCCTTCTTTTCTGAAAGTCCCCATATAACATAAGAGCCAACTGCTCCTGCTCCAAATACTGCCACTGATTTTATCTTCATATACATTTTCCTCTCAATCTTTGTAATTTCTTCAAATATATATACACTTCCCTTCTTTCCGCGTCAAATGCTTTTATCTTCCTACAATATCGCCCTCTTCAAAATCGTAAGTCAGCTTCTTTCCATATGCCATGACATATGCAGCACATTTCTGCTCATAGTCTGTGTGCTGCATTCTTAAGCTTGCCGTTCTTTCATCAAGCTGTCTGTCCGGATATATTACTGGCAGGACATGTACCCTGAATGTGTGCAAATGTATACTTTTAACCTGCTGTTCAACAAACAGCGAAATCACCGGCACATTAAACTTTACCGCATACAGATATGCACCTCTTTTGCATGGACGGGGCTTCCGATAATTAAACCACATTTCCTGCTCAGGATATATAAGCACAAGTTTGTTTTCATCAAGTGCATTCTCAATCTGATTAGGAAACTCAGTTTCCATAAACCATTTCAGGCTGCTTACGGGCATTGTGTCGGCATATTTTTGCATATACCCGACAAAACCTTTCATTGCAAGGTTAGAATCTTGATTAACAATACTTATTCTTCTGAATCCAGCTTTTCTCATTGCAAACCTGACAATTGCAGGGTCTAACGGGCTGAAATGATTGCATGTTACAATCGCAGGACCTCTGATTCCAGAAAGATTCTCAAGTCCGTCAACTTGTGTTATAAGCCCCACCGCAGAAGTCCCGGCATGAAATATAGCTTCTGCAATATATTTCTTCACACAAAAACCATATGCTGTGCGGTAATCAATATAATGTCTTAGTAATGCTTCTTTATCTTCGCGTAACAGCTTAGGGTCTCCCGGCTCAACCTTTGAATTCAACTGATTAAGGCTTACAGCCGTCCTAATATTTTCATAGACCTGCTCCCTATCACCAATCATATCTCCTCCGACATAATTTATTTTGCAGCATCACTGCTATCCTTCACGAAACCACTATCCACAACAAATCTGCTTCCCACAACATCAGAAAACTTAACCCCATCACCGTCCGCAATATTCTCAGCCCTTGCAAGAAGCTTCTTTAAATTCTCACGGTCAGCTTTCTTTTCATTATCCCCATACTGCTTGCGCTGTTTAATCAGCAACGGATAAAATCCCGACTCCGCCGCATACTGCCAGAAATACTCCTCATACGGAATCTCGCTGTAATGCCACGGCTTGTCAAACAGGTTATAATGTATCAGCTTCGGTCTTGCTATATACTCCCCGCCCTTGTTAGGCATAACATTCCATTCCTTATCAAGAAAATATATTTCTTTTGCACACATGGAATTAATATAATCCTGGTCAGGTGCAACACTGTCAAAGTGATATTCAGCCATAAGCTTTAAGAATCTGTCTGCCAGATGAGCCTGTCTTATCTTATCAAGATTCATAAGAAGCACTCCTGAATTGACATATTCATTCCGCTCTATTCCCACTACATTTTCAATGTAATGAGCCAGTATTGTATTCTTTCCTGCAAATGTATCTCTTACTGCACCAAACATTGCATCTCCCATATCAACTGAATAAAGCTTTGCAATGTCATCATTTATTACGGTATCAGAGTCAATATACACAGCTTTATTAAGCTCTGGAAAAAGCTCTGCAATAAATAACCTGAAATATATCGTCAGTGTAAACTCGCCTGAATAAAGCCTGTTTTCCTGTCTGTCAGTAACTGTCTGTCCAAAGCTTTCAGAATATTCGTACATTTTCTTTCTTATATCAACGAATTCAATATCTATGTTTTCATAATCCTTTATCACATTACGAAGCTGAATCATCGTAATATTCTTCACATTATCGCACATAACAATTATGCGGTAACGCTCATCACAAGCCACATGTACAGCCAGCGATTTAAGGCACACTGCCAGATATGGTGCGTACTGTTCATTAATCGAGAAAAACACAGGAATACGTGAAACTGCCATGTACTCTTCATGCTCCCTGTTATAAGAATCCAGAAGCTCATCATATTCATGAAGCCCAAGTATATTATGCATTTTATCAATCTCCCACGGCTTGACTGAAACAGTCCTTATCACTGGAAACACCCGGAAGGTAGTTGTAAAATGCTGAAAAACAGTGTTGTCATGCAGCCTCCTCTGGTCATTAAACTTTCTTCCGCACAGATTAACTCTTGTTGCAAATGTATTAACAGCCGTCTGGTCAGGCATAAACATTTCCTTTCTTATGCACTGTTCACGACATTTCTCCAGAAGCCCGTTCTGTCTTATCATTCTCATATTCATAAGCATTACTCCGGAATTAATGTAACCATCACCGAAAAGCCATCTGCCATAATAATCAGAAACTCCCGCAATCTCTATGCCATCCATATTCTGATGATAAAAATCCCTGAAACCTTTTCTGCACAGCACATCAGTATCCAGATAAAGAACTCTATCCTTTATATCTGTCTTATCAGCAAAAAGGCGCAACATACAGCACGCAGTAAATCTGCTCTGCATATTTGCCTCCGGCAGCTCCTCAACAAAATATCTTGTAACATCAACAAGAAAGACATTTACTTTAATGTCCGATTTATTCAATTTTTCTTCCAGATATTTTGCAAATGCTTTATCAACCGGCTTGTAATTAATACCTTTTTCCCCGTAATCAACCGTGAGAATATATATATTTAACGGTTCATCCACATTTTTTATAAGAGACATTGAAGATAAAAGAATCCCCTTCTGCATCGTTTTATCACCACAATACAATATGTTCATAAATCCGTATCCTTTCTTAAATTATTAAATATGTCTGATTTATCCTCTCTGTATTGATTTTCCCCAGTTTCTTAAGTAAAATACATATAAGTTTTAAACGATAATTAAAGAATTGAGGAATGTTATGATATTTAAGATTTTCAAAAGAGATTTGAAAGGTCTTAGCAGGAATATTCTGGCTTTAGCCATTGCACTTGGTCTGTGCCTTATTCCATCGCTTTACGCATGGTTTAACATATATTCCAACTGGGATCCTTACGCAAACACTGCGTCCGTCCAGATTGCTATTGTTTCTGAAGATGAAGGCTACTCTGAATCTGATGATTCCACTATCAATATGGGAGCACAGATTGTTGAACAGCTTCATTCTAATGATAAATTAGGCTGGCGTTTTCCGGAAACTAAAGATGAAGCCATGAATAAACTGAATGCCGGGAAGTACTATGCCGTTATCGTTGTTGGTGAGGACTTTTCACGAAGCCTGTATGACTTCCTTGACAATGGTCTTAATCCACCAACAGTTACATACTATGAGAATTCCAAGAAAAATGCTGTTGCTTCCAAGATTACAGATACAGGAAAAAGCACTCTTCAGAACACTATCAACTCCGAATTCATTGATGTGTGTGTTAAGACTATTATGCAGGGGCTTAACGAAATAGCTGAAAATGATCCTTCAATCATAGAAAAGACAGTTAAGGACTTACAAAGCATTTCAGCTAATATAAGTTCTTACGACACCATGATTGACATGTTTATTAAGAGTAATTCAAACCTTGCTGATAATCTTGCAGCTCTTGAGGAAGTTCTGCCTGAAATAAAAGATGTTATCACAGGAACTACTGATGTTGCAGACATTGCCAACAAGACACTCGACAACATTACCAATGACATTTATGACCAGATTGACTCTGTACTTAAAGCCATGAATGAATTGGCAGATGACTCACTTAAATCTGTTGATAATGCTGTAAATGCAGCTATAACTGATGTCGGACAGGCTGGTGTTGAACTTAATAATGCCAATAATAAGCTCAACGAACTTATTAATCAGAATAAAGCACTTGAAGATGCCATTGATTCTTTAAGCAAGATAGATGGTATTGATCCGTCTGTTATTACAGCTTTAAAATCTGCACTTTCATCAGTAAATGCTATGGAAAATGTAGCTTATAACCTTGTAAAACAATGTGCTGACATTTTAACTGACTCTCCTGAAACCCTTCAGGTCAAATATCAGTTGATAAAATCAGTTGTTGAACAGTGTCGTTCAGAGATACAAAAAAGTCAGGTTATTATACAGACTGTTATCAGAACTAATGTAAATCTCCTGGAATCATCTGTTAAAAATGCTGTAAGCAGTCTTGCTTCCAATATAAGCAGTACCGGAGACAGCATTAACGGAATAACACAGATGCTTCTTGGTGTAAGTGATATTTCTATAAACATTAATACAACACTCGAAAGTACAAAAACTTTGCTCGACTCACTTAACAGCAAGTTGTCTGTTATCTCTGGTTCTGTCGGAGATATCAGTTCATCTTCTACATATAAGTTAATAATGGATTTCATCAACTCAGATGCTGAGTCAATTGCATCGTTCCTTTCAGAACCTGTACAGGTAGAAGAAATATATGTCTATATGCAGACTAACTATGGAACAAGTGTTACACCTTTCTATACAACACTTGCTCTCTGGGTTGGGGGAATTGTTTTAGTTGCCCTTATGAAAGTAAAGGTTGACTATGAAGATGATGAATTCAAGGATGCCACAGAACATCAAAAATATATAGGTCGTGCATTACTCTTCCTTGCAATGGGACAGCTTCAGGCTCTTGTAGTTGTTCTTGGTGATTTGTACATTTTAAAAATTGACTGCACCCACCCATTCATGCTGTGGCTTGCAGCCGCTATAACAAGCTTTGTATTTACATTATTTATATATACACTTGTTCTTACATTTGGTGATTTGGGAAAAGCTATTGCTGTAGTTATGATTGTGTTACAGATTGCCGGTTCAGGCGGAACTTATCCAATAGAACTTCTTCCTGAATTCTTCCAGAATGTGTACCTTTACTTCCCATTCCCTTATGCAATCAATGCCATGAGGGAGGCAATAAGCGGATTATATCAGTGTGATTACGCTGTATTTCTTGTGAAATTATGCGCTTATGCTGTTATTTCCCTTATTCTGGGACTTGGAATCAGAAAGTCACTTCTTGAAGTACGCGAGTTCTTCGAACGCCGTATGAAAGAAACACATTTTATGTAAAGGAGAAATGAATTTATGCAAAATGATGATTTTAATATAGATGTTGTTATTGCGGAAATCACAGCATTTGCAGAAAATATGCATGCTAAGAACCAGCATAAAAAAAAGGTCTGCTTAAGATGTATGATGATAATTCCTTTAGTATTCATGGTGCTTATGTTTACCATGGATACAGCTAAAGTTGTTTATCTGCTTCTTTGGGTAATCTCACTTTTTATATTCTGTGCTTATCTTATAGTTATTGATTATATTGATGACAAGCTCGCAAGAAAGCTTAATGAGCTCAATATTGAGATTAAGGAAAAACAGGCTGATACTTCTCTTACAGACAGTATCAAAGCATTTTTAAGTGAGGTACAGTTATGAAAAATATATTTAAGATTATACGGGCTGACCTTCGCCACATAAAAACAAATGTAATTGCACTATGCGTAATTATCGGTCTTACCGTTATTCCTGCATTGTATTCGTGGTTTAATATCCTGTCAAACTGGGATCCATATGGACAGGCTTCCACAAGCAGGATTAAAGTTGCCGTTGTATCTGTTGACAAAGGTACTTCTCTTGAAGGAACGGAGCTTAATGTCGGTGACACCATAATTGATGCACTTAAAACTAATAACACTATCGGTTGGCAGTTTGTTGCTTCATCAGATGAAGCAATCGAAGGCGTATACAGCGGTGAGTATTATGCAGCCCTCGTTGTTCCAGAGAATTTTTCCAAGAATCTTATAAGCTTCTTAAGTGATTCCATGGAACATCCTCAGTTAAAATATTACTGTAACCAGAAAGCAAACGCTATTGCACCTAAGATAACAGACAAGGCTAAAACAGCAGTTCAGCAGCAGGTTAACCAGACATTTATAGATACAATCGTATCTACGATTGCCGGAACTGGCGACTCAGTTATCAAAGATTCAGATAAAGAAACCGGTTCTCTTATGGATGCAGTTATTAACAGACTTACATCCGCAAGGACTACACTTTCAACATACGATGTAATTCTTAACTCAATGCTTGCAATTACTGACCTTACATCATCAATAAGCAGCAGTTCAAACAGTGCTGCACCGCAAGTTTATACACAATTACAGTTACAGCAGCAGCAGTTAATAACCTTACAGGCACTTGTAAATGGTAATTCCGCTGAATCTTTAAATGAATTATCATCTGCTCTTTCAAACCAGATGTCCCAGATTCAAAGCATTATGAGTTCATTAACAGAGCTTTATTCTGACATGAACATGGATGTTGCAGACCTGTCTGCTGCAATTAAGCTTACATCGGGCTCACTCACTCAGACTAAAGAGCTTCTCAGTGACCTTGAGACAAAGCTTGATAACGCAATTAATACATTAAACACAATCACTGAACAGGATACATATGGTTTATTATCAGAGATGTTAAATGCAAATGCCAATACTTTGGGAGATTTTCTCTCTGCACCTGTAAATATAACAACAGAGCAGGTATATGCTGTTAAAAGCTATGGAACAAGCGCTTCACCATTCTACACAATACTTGCACTGTGGTTTGGTGGACTTATACTTGTTGCTATTATGCACACACCTGTGCATCCTGCTCCGGACATTCCAGCAGATGCAAAGAGATATGAAAAATTCTTCGGAAGGTATTTTATCTTCTTTGCAGTAGGACAGCTTCAGGCACTGCTTATAACACTTGGAAATCTTCTCTACATAGGAATCCAGTGTTACCACCCATTCCTTTACTGGGTTGCATGTGCATTCTCAAGCTTCGTATTCACCTTCTTTATGTACAGCCTTACTGTTGCATTTGGAAATATCGGTGAAGCACTTGGAATTGTCCTGCTCGTTATACAGGTTGCCGGCTCAGGCGGTACATTCCCTATAGAAGTACTTCCTAACGCCTACCAGATAATATACCGATTCCTGCTCTTCCCATATTCAATGGATGCATTAAGAGAATGTATAGCAGGAATGTACAGATATGATTACATTAAGAATCTCGCTTTTCTTTCTATATATATAGTTGTTTCGCTGATTATCGGATTGTTCTTACAGAAACCATTTGAGAAGCTGAATCATATGATTGAGAGAAGTAAGGAGAAGTCGGGGGTAATGTTGTAGGAAGTTGCTCCCCTAAAGCACGCCCAGCCGTGTATATTAGTAAAATCAAAACACGCTTCCGCTCGGATTCCGACGCAGCGGTACTAGGTTCGCTGGGATTTGCTACCACTTTGTGGCAGCTTTCCCAGCTTACCAAGTGCCGGCGTCTTCATACGGTTTTGATTTTACTAATATACACGGCTGGGCTTTTCATTACCGGACAACTGCTCCGCCCCACCTTTGGCAAGGTTGGGGCGGGAGAGATATTCTCATCTCCTATGTAGAAAAACTCCCGGAAGTTTGGAGGCAGGTGGTTGTGTAGTGTAGTTTCAAACCGTACGGAAACGCCGGCACTTGATTTTGCGAGGGAGTCGCCAAAGGCGACAAACCTCACAAAATCTTAGTACCGCTGCGTTTTCGTCCGAGCGAGAGCGCGTTTGAAAATACACTACACAACCACCTGCCTCCCACTCCCGGGAGTCACTTTTCTAGAATAACCCAGTTATTACCCCATCATCATTAACATCTATATTATATGCCGCTGGTGATTTTGAAAGTCCTGGCATTGTCATTACTGAACCTGTAAGCACTACTATGAAGCCTGCACCGGCTGATACATATGCTTCTCTTACATTCATCTCAAATCCTTCCGGACGGCCAAGTAATGTTGGATCGTCTGAAAGCGAATACTGTGTCTTAGCCATACAGATTGGAAGATTACCAAATCCTAACTGTTCAAGCTGTGCAATCTGCTTATTAGCTGCTGCCGAATAATTAACACTTCCTGCGCCATATATTTCTTTGGCAATTGTCTCAATCTTTGCTTTAACTGGCTGGTCTGTCTCATACAGGCAATGGAAATTGCTCTTCTTTGTCTCAAGTGTCTTAAGAACCTTTTCTGCAAGCTCAATTCCGCCTTCTCCACCCTTTTCCCATACTTTGGCAAGGGCGAATTCACAGCCTTTATCTTCACAGAACTTCTGTATATAATCTAATTCTGCCTGTGTATCTGATACAAACGCATTTAGTGTAACAACTACAGGCACACCATATTTCTGAAGATTCTCAATATGCTTTTCAAGGTTTACGATTCCCTTCTTTAATGCGTCAAGATTCTCTGCTGATAATTCTGTCTTAGGTACTCCACCGTTGTACTTAAGTGCTCTTACTGTTGCTACTAATACAACTGCATCTGGCTTTAAGCCTGACTTACGGCACTTTATATCGAAGAATTTCTCTGCACCTAAATCTGCTCCAAATCCTGCCTCTGTGATAACATAATCTGCCATCTTAAGTGCAGTCTTAGTTGCTCTTACTGAATTACATCCATGTGCGATATTAGCAAATGGTCCACCATGTACTAATGCAGGAGTATGTTCAAGTGTCTGGATAAGGTTAGGCTTTAATGCATCCTTTAACAATGCTGCCATTGAACCTACTGCCTTGATATCTGCAGCAGTAACAGGCTGTCCCTGATAATTGTAAGCAACTACCATCTTGCCAAGTCTTTCCTTTAAATCCTTCATATCTGTTGCAAGACATAATACTGCCATAATCTCTGACGCAACTGTGATAACAAAATGATCTTCTCTTACAGTTCCGTCAACCTTAGAACCAAGACCTACAACTATATTTCTAAGAACACGGTCGTTCATATCCATACATCTTTTCCATGTAACACATCTTGGGTCAATTCCAAGTTCGTTGCCCTGCTGTATATGGTTATCAAGAAGTGCTGCACATAAGTTGTTAGCTGATGTGATTGCATGGAAATCGCCTGTAAAATGCAGATTCAATTCTTCCATAGGAACAACCTGTGCATATCCACCACCTGCTGCTCCACCTTTGATACCGAAACATGGACCAAGTGATGGCTCACGAAGTGCTATAACTGCCTTCTTGCCAAGCTTTCCAAATGCTTCTCCAAGCCCTACAGTAATTGTTGTCTTTCCCTCTCCTGCCGGAGTTGGATTTATGGCTGTAACAAGAATTAACTTTCCATCTTCATTGCCTTTGACACTGTTGATGTACTCATCTGATATCTTAGCCTTATACTTTCCGTATAATTCAAGATCATCCTCGCTTATGCCGCATCTGGCTGCAACATTCTTAATTGGCTCCATTACTGCTTCCTGTGCAATTTCAATGTCTGTCTTCATAATGTTTCTCTCCTTTGCTTTAGCCTTTTCGTGCCTTGCAATCCTGCCTTATCAAGATTCCTAAGAAGATTTCCTTCCTAATATATCTTTACATAAAAACAAGAGGCTACAGGCGCACTTTAATACACCTATGCCTCTGTTAAAAACCTGAAAGATTCTCTCCAAGCAAATCAGCCTCTATATTTCTCATCTCTATGCTTAGAAATTGCTTCTTCGGTGCTGATAATTACAGCTCTCCAGAGTTCCGTCCATAACCGGTCCTTTTGCCTGAGAGTTTTCGCTGTCACCTTCGGCGCTGCATTTTTACACAGTCTCTCCCGATTATATCTTCCGGATATTACCTTAATAATAAGGAAAAAAGCGTCTTGCTTTATCTGCAAAACGCCTTCTTTTTCAACAATAATATATAAATTGACAGAGTTTGTCAATAAGCAACATTTAACAAAATTATTTATTATATTAGGAAATAACAGTATTCAATTGAAAAAAATGTTGTTTTATGATAAAATTTATCTTAATTTTTATAAAAAGGGAGAATACATAATATGTTTAGTAAAATCAATACTATTCTCGTTACTATTGACGCATATGTCTGGGGAATTCCACTCATTGTCCTTATACTTTCAGTTGGTCTGTTTCTTACTATCAGACTTAAGGGTGTTCAGTTTACTAATCTTGGACGTGCTTTTAAGTACATTTTCAAAGACGAAACTGATGGAAAGCATGGTGAAGTGAGCAGTTTCGCAGCACTATGTACAGCACTTTCAGCAACAATCGGTACAGGTAATATCGTAGGTGTTGCTACTGCTATTGTCTCAGGCGGTCCTGGTGCATTATTCTGGATGTGGCTTGCTGCCTTAGTTGGTACTGCTACCAAGTACGCAGAGTGTCTCTTAGCAGTTAAGTTCAGACAGGTTGACGAAGACGGTCATGTTGTTGGTGGTCCTTTTAACTACATTGAACATGGTATGGGACCTAAGTGGAAATGGCTTGCCAAGATATTTGCTTTCTTTGGTATAGGCGTTGGTCTTTTAGGAATTGGTACATTTACACAGGTGAATGGAATCTCTTCTGCTGTTAATAATTTCTTTGATTCTAACAACGCATGGACTGTTTCATTATTTGGAAGAACATATTCATGGACTGTAGTTATAAGCTGTCTTATCCTTACATTCTGTGTTGCTCTTGTTCTTATTGGTGGAATCCAGAGAATTTCTAAAGTTGCTCAGGTTATTGTTCCTTTCATGGCTGCAACATATTTTTTAGCAGGTATTCTTATTATTTTATTTAATATTACAGATGTTCCTGCTGCCATCCTTACAATTGTGCAGAGTGCATTTGGTCTTAAGGCCGCTGCTGGTGGTGCCCTTGGTGCCATGGTTGTAGCTATGCAGAAGGGTATTGCAAGAGGTATCTTCTCTAATGAGGCCGGTCTTGGTAGTGCACCTATTGCCGCTGCCGCTGCCCGTACCAATGAACCTGTACGTCAGGGTCTTGTATCTATGACAGCTACTTTTATTGATACTATTATCATCTGTTCAATTACAGGTATTGCAATTGTTCTTACAGGAGCTTACGATATGGGACTTGAAGGTGTTGCAGTAACAACTAAAGCATTCCAGTTAGGACTTCCATTCCCTGATGGAGTTGCTTCATTTATTCTTATGTTATGTCTCGTATTCTTTGCATTTACAACTATTCTTGGCTGGGATTATTATTCTGAGCGCTGCCTTGAATACCTTACTAATGGTAAGAAGAAATGCATCAAGGCATACAGATGGATATATATCCTCTGCGTATTCATCGGCCCTTACATGACTGTATCTGCCGTATGGACAATTGCAGATATATTTAACGGTCTTATGGCTATTCCTAACCTTATAGCACTTGTAGCATTAAGCGGTGTAGTTGCTAAGGAAACTAAAGATTATCTTGACAGAATCAAGAAAAAAGAGATTGATTAATTAAGCATTAACTGCTTATGCGTAAACATAAGCCCCATTCTGGATTAGTCCAGAATGGGGCATTTTGTATATATCTTTATTCTGTTATAGTACTATGAGGGAATTTCCCCGCTGTAATCACATTTTATGAGCCCATTTTAATATATCCTTCACATTTCATGAGTTTTATAGCAAAAGGGGGCTTGTATTCTCCCATATAAACATCTCCATCATCATGCATATTATCTTCCTCTATCATACATTTTTATAAAGAAATTCAATGTAATAATATAACACATTTGACCGATATATAATGTAGAAGTAACATTTTGAAATAAGGTCCAAGGAGGGATTATTGCAGCAAATGGAGTTATTCGCAATTCAAAAGTGTACCCAGTCCAGACTATCAGTAATCTCAAAGGGGTAGGACAGGATAATACCAGTGCAGAACACGGTAACAGTGGACAGTCTCACAGACGTACAATAACTATCAGAGTTAATCCTGAGACTTATGCTGATGCACCAGCCGATTGTTATACAGTTACATATAACCGTAACAGTCAGCTTCAGGCATTTTATTATCGCCCTCGCCATGAGTATACTTACTAATAATGGACGAAGAAAAACACCTCTTAATCAGAATGTATATTGCTGATTAAGAGGTGTTTTCTTATGCTCTACGCTTCAGCTTTATATATATGAGTTGCAATATTATTGCACACGCAATGCCAACTGAAACATAAGATATTAAATCCGTATTGACATATGTCGGGTTAAGACTTGCTGTTCTTCCAAGAAATCTGTTACTGAATAACGTTCAAGATGATAGCTGTATGGGTGCTGGCTCTGATTTAGTAGCATATTATTATTGATGAAGAAGTGTCTTGTCTGATTTTTTTGTCATGATACCTATAGGTAGTCGTATATTCTGACAGCTTATAGGTATTTTCTGCACATTCTTCTCTCGAATCAGACATTATCCTTGCCAGAAAGCTAAAGATTGCCTATAGATAATGTGGTTTTCCATCATTTATAGGTATTTACACTGAAATCTGCGCTTTATGAGCAGAAATCCTAATATTTCTGCCTATAAGCAATAGAAATAATATCTTCTTATAGGTTCTGCTCTATATTCTGCGACCATGTTGCTGTCAGATGCAAATGTATCACCTAGTTGGACGATACACTATTTTGCCCCATCATTTATGTTCATATTTTTTCGTAGTAAATGATAACATTTTTATCCCCCGATATAATATTCTCTGAAACCATGTGATTTTTGTGTAAAGAAAAAAGCACCATGTTTCAGGTGCTAATCTTCATAATGGAACTTGCAGGAATATATTATCAGATTTTGGTTCATGTCCATATTATACGTAAGTCTGTGTTCGTCTGTGATTCTTCTACTGCACATCTTCCTATGCTTTAATGGTTTCTAAAGGAATAATCATAGGTAATAATATATTTTCTTCTAAATCATCAATCCGTATCCATATACTTTAAGATATGTATCACGCCTTCTTTCCACCAACACCATTAATATACATCAACGGTATTCCGAAGAATGCCATTCCTCCCACAATATTACCTATTGTAACAGGAATAAGATTATTAAATATAAAATTCGGTATATTCAATGTACTAAGCTGCTGTGCTGTATAACCATATTGCTCCATAGCATCTTTCACATATAACGGATTAAGTTTTGCTATCATTCCTGCAGGTACATAATACATATTAGCAACACAATGCTCATAACCGCTTACAACAAAAAGCAGTATTATAAAAAAACAACATAACAGTTTTCCGGTTACATCCTTTGCACGTGCCGCAAGCATAACTGCTGCACACACAAGTATGTTACATAATATTCCCGATGCAAGCGCTGTTGTAAAATCAAGATTACATTTTCCAAGTGCTACTTTAATTGTATATGCACCAAGTATTCCCGATGAATAATTATACTGCCCGCTTACATAATCAATACATGTAAGCATTAACGAGCCAAGAAGATTTCCCAGATATACTACAATAAGCATTCGTATAAGCTTAAGTGCTGTGTGCTTCTTCTGTACAGTTGCCATAATTGCCAGACAGTCTCCTGTAAAAAGTTCTGCTCCTGTCATAACAACCATCATAAGTCCCATTGGGAATACAACTCCTGCAACCAGACGTGCAATTCCTACATTGACGATATCATGTGCTGCCACACTGCTTCCGGCTGCGCCAAATGCAATCATCATTCCTGCAAGTATGGCTTTCATAAAAAGCTTGTATGCTGGACAGTCAACCTTCCCAACACAACCTTCCACATAATTCTCTATCGCTTCTTTCATAGATAACATCTTAAGTTCCTCCCTGATTGTGTATTCCTACACTTCAATCGTTTTGTTTTAACTGTGTATACAAAATACGCTTGCATATTATAGCAAGCTGAATATTTATTTACAAGTATCTTATAAAGAACAATTCTACATGCTTCGGCACCCCTTTTGGACTTTCTCTGTGCATCACACCTCTCTAAGGTCCAAATCGTCAGACTGACTCTTCCCTTTTGGACTTTAACACGCCTTCCCGCCGCTTCAACATCCGATCTGCCGCGGCTCGGCTTCCCTTTTGGACTTCAACACGCCTTCCCACCGCTTCAACGTCCAATTCGCCGCGCTTTGGCTTCTCTTTTGGACTTCAACGCGCCTTCCCTCTACTTTAACGTCCAATCCACCACGCCATGGCTAACCATTATCCCTGCACGACAAAAAGCACCTGCCAGAATGCTATTCACAAGCATTCTGGCAGGCGCAGACCCACATATATCTTATACAATTCTACTTTCCAGATGTTGCCTTAAGTCTTGCCATAGCTCTTGCAAGTGCTGCTCTTGAGTGATAATACTCATGGATACTCTGCTTCTGGCGAAGTCTCTCCTCAGCCCTCTGCTTAGCTTCCTCTGCTCTTCTTACATCGATTTCCTCAGGCTTTTCTGCTGTCTCAACAAGAAGAGTTACACGGTTGTTGACGATTTCAACAAATCCCATTCCAACAACAGCATGAATCCACTCGTCGCTGCCCTCTGGCTGGAACTTCATCTGACCTTCATCAATTGCAATAACCATATCTTCATGATGGGCAAGAATTTCCTTCTGTCCATCGAACTCAGGCACAATCAGAGAACGGCATTTGCCAGCGAAAAACACCCGGTTAGCTGATATTACTTTTAAATAAAATGAACTTGTAGCCATTAGTTTTTCCTTTCTGGCAGGATGTTACTGCATCTTCTCAGCCTTTTTAATAACATCATCTATAGTTCCTACATTGAAAAATGCGTTCTCAGGATATTCGTCCATCTCACCATCAATAATTGCCTTGAAACCTCTTATAGTCTCCTTTAATGGAACATATACACCAGGAATACCTGTGAAGTTCTCAGCAACATGGAATGGCTGTGATAAGAATTTCTGAATCTTTCTTGCTCTGAATACTGTAACCTTATCTTCATCTGCAAGCTCTTCCATACCAAGAATAGCAATGATATCCTGTAATTCCTTGTACTTCTGGAGGATTTCCTGAACCTTTCTTGCTACCTCATAATGCTCCTCACCTACAATGTCCGGCTCAAGAATTCTTGATGTAGAATCAAGAGGGTCTACTGCCGGGTAGATACCCTGTTCAACTATCTTTCTTGAAAGAACTGTAGTTGCATCAAGATGTGCAAATGTTGTTGCAGGTGCAGGGTCAGTAAGGTCATCGGCAGGTACATATACTGCCTGTACTGATGTTACAGAACCATTCTTTGTAGAAGCAATTCTCTCCTGTAATTCACCCATCTCAGTTGCAAGTGTTGGCTGATAACCTACGGCTGAAGGCATACGTCCAAGAAGTGCTGAAACCTCTGAACCAGCCTGTGTGAAACGGAATATATTATCAATGAATAAAAGCACATTCTGATGCTTCTCATCACGGAAATATTCAGCCATTGTAAGTCCTGTCTCAGCAACACGCATACGTGCTCCAGGTGGTTCATTCATCTGACCAAACACTAAGGCAGTTTTTTCAAGAACGCCCGACTCTTTCATTTCTGTCCAGAGGTCGTTACCTTCTCTTGATCTTTCTCCTACACCTGTGAATATTGAATATCCACCATGTTCTGTTGCAATATTGCTGATAAGTTCCTGAATAAGAACTGTCTTACCAACCCCGGCACCACCAAACAGACCAATCTTACCACCCTTTGCATAAGGTGCCAAAAGGTCAATTACCTTGATACCTGTCTCAAGAATCTCTTCTGCAGGATTCTGTTCTTCAAATGTTGGAGGTTCTCTGTGGATTTCCCACTTTTCCTCCGCATCTGGCTGTTCTTTGCCATCAATAGCCTCTCCTAATACATTAAAGAGACGGCCAAGAGTTTTCTCTCCAACAGGAGTCTTAATGCCGCTGCCTGTAGCTGTTACTTCCATATCTCTGCAAAGACCTTCACTGGAAGCAAGCATGATACAACGGACTGTATCATTACCGATATGCTGTGCAACTTCCATCACACATTTTTTATCACCATTATTAACTTCAAGTGCGTCCCTGATTGCCGGAAGGTTCTCATCTTCGAACGCTACATCGACAACAGGTCCCATTACCTGTATAATCTTTCCTTTATTACTCATATTATCTCCTATCCGTCGCATTATTTCTTTCGTTTCTTCTTCTGCGACTTCGCACCAGCGATAACCTCAGTTATTTCCTGTGTGATTGAAGCCTGTCTGGCTCTGTTATACTGTATATCAAGGTCGTGCAGCATATCCTTTGCACTCTTTGATGCAGCCTCCATCGCCATCATACGGGCATTCTGTTCGCAGGAGAATGACTCTACCAAAGCTCCGTATACGAAACCAACTATATAATCAGGAACAATTCTGTCCATAACTACTTCTGGGGAAGGTTTTAATGCAAGTTCCTCTCTTTTGAAATCAACCGGTATCTGGATATTGAAATCTGCCTTCTTAAGAGGAAGAAGCTGTTCAATCTGTGTTTCCTCCTGAATAGCATTAATCATGCTTGTGTATATGATATACACCTCATCAAGTTCACCTTTTCTGTACAGTTCTATTATTTCTTCTGAAATATTTCTTGCTCTGTTAAGAGTAGGATTCTGAACTGTATAGTGGAACTGCTTCTCAATCTCAATACCGCGCTGTTCAAAATAATGTCGTCCAAGTTCTCCTAATACGAATAATGAATGATTAGGATTCTTTTCAAGCTGCTCCTGCGCAATCTTTAAAACATTATGGTTATATGAACCTGCAAGTCCCTTATCAGCAGTAATAACTATGTAGCCTACCTTTTTATCCGCTGCGTCTTTATCCTCATTTGTCTTAAAATATATACTGCTTATATCAGGTATATGTCTTAAGATTCGGCTCATTTCTGACTGCAGAGTGAAAAAGTATGGTTCCGTGTCTGAAAGCATTTTCTTAGATTTCTTAAGCTTGGAAGAAGAAATCATATACATGGCATTAGTAATCTTTAATGTATCATTGATACTTTTTATTCGATCCTGAATTTCCTTTGTGTTTGCCATATCTATACGCTTACCTTTCTTTTAGCACACATGCATTATGCAAATTCTTTTACTGCTTCCAGAATATTCTTAACCAGCTCATCATTAATCTCTTTCTCATCTTCAATCTGCTTTCCTATTTCAGGATGCTTGAGATCTATGAATTCAAGTAATTCTGTCTGGTGTTTCTTAACTTCCTTAGTAGGTATCTCATCAAATACGCCGTTGTTAGCCATAACAAGTGTCATAACCTGCTCATGCATTGAAAGTGGATGGCAGAGTGGCTGCTTTAAAAGCTCCATAAGGGCTTTTCCGTGCTGTAACTGTGCCTTAGTTGCATCATCAAGATCTGATGCAAACTGTGTAAATACTTCCATCTCTCTGTACTGTGCAAGGTCAATTCTTATGCTTCCTGATGCCTTCTTCATTGCCTTAGTCTGGGCTGCACCACCAACTCGTGAAACCGAAAGACCTACATTAACGGCTGGTCTCATACCTGAATTAAACAAATTAGTTTCAAGGAATATCTGACCATCTGTGATAGAGATAACATTTGTTGGAATATATGCTGATACATCACCAGCCTGTGTCTCTATTATAGGAAGTGCTGTTATTGAGCCTCCACCTAACGCATCACTTAAACGGCTTGATCTTTCAAGAAGTCTTGAATGAAGATAGAATACATCTCCAGGATAAGCCTCTCGTCCAGGTGATCTTTCAAGCAGAAGGGAAAGTGCTCTATACGCTACCGCATGTTTGCTCAAATCATCATATACAATAAGAACATCTTTTCCCTGATGCATGAAATGCTCTGCCATTGCAGTACCTGCATATGGAGCTATATACTGAAGTGATGCGGGATCACTCGCTGTTGAAGATACAACAATTGAATAATCCATTGCACCATGCTTAGTAAGTGTTGATACAACCTTGGCAACTGTAGATGCCTTCTGTCCGATTGCAACATACACACAGATAACACCTTTACCTTTCTGGTTAATAATTGTATCTGTGGCAATTGATGTCTTACCAGTCTGACGGTCACCAATGATAAGTTCTCGCTGTCCACGACCAATTGGGAACATTGAATCAATTGAAAGTATTCCTGTTTCCATTGGTGTGCTTACAGACTTACGGTCTACGATACCAGGAGCATCTTCCTCAATTGGTCTGTAATCTTCTTCTTTAATATCGCCTTTTCCATCAATAGGCTCGCCAAGTGCATTGATTACTCTTCCTACAAATGCGCTGCCTACCGGAATTCCGGCTTTTTTCTTGGTTCTTACAACCTTAGTTCCTTCTTTGATTCCTGTATCCCTGCCAAACAAGATAACACCTATCTCATTCTCACGGATATCCTGAACCATTCCTTTTACTCCATTATCAAATACTACGATTTCACCATACATTGCATGGTCAATACCGTATACAGTAGCAATTCCATCACCGACCCATATTACATTACCGGTCTCACGGCTTGCTTCATCCCAATTGAAATTCTCAATCTCACTCTGGATAATGGAGATAATATCTGTTGCACTAATTGCGCCCACAGGGGTCACCTCCCAGTTAATTTTCTTTCAAGCTGACAAAAACGTCCTTCAAAACTTCTGTCGTATTCCTTGTGATGCGCTCTTATAAGATATCCGCCTAAGAGATCCGCATCCACTGTCTTTGTCAGTTCAATTGTATAATCCGGATATCTGCTCTTTAAGAAATCCTGTGCCTGCTTTGCATTATCATCTTCATCACTGCTGTCTGCACTTATAAGCTCTGCTTTTAAAATGTGGTTTGCTTCATCATCAATTCTGTAATATGAATCAAATATGTCTCTCATCTCATCACAATAACCAAGCTTACACATTTCTTTAATAAAATTCTTCATAAGCTCCTTGGTATCATCAAGTGCAAATACTTTATCAATGATGTCGTATTTCTTTGCAAGAGGTATTTCAGGATTCGTGAGAATTTTCTGAAGTTCTGAAGTTTTGCTGTATAACTCATCAGCCCTTCTTACATCCTCTCTGCTCACAGACAACCGGTGTAAAACTATTGCATTATTTACTGCTGCCTGCGTCATGAGCATCACCTGTCTTTACGATTTTTCTTGCAGCTATGAGAGCGAGTCTTGCAATATCTGCCTGTGCAGCTTCCGTTGCTTTCTCTTTCTCTGTAGCTATATCAGCCTTTGCCTTTTCAAGCATTACTTCTGTTTCTTTTCTGGTCTTTTCCAAAGCTGCCTCATGCTCTTCCTGTGCTCTGTTTCTAGCATTTACAATAATCTCATCAGCTTCAGTCTTCGCACTTTCAAGCTTTTCGTCATATGAAGCCTTTAATGCATCTGCTTCTTCCTGACTCTTCTTAGCATCATCAAACTGCTGCTTAATCATATCTTCTCTTGCATTGATTACTTTCATAACAGGCTTAAACAGGAACTTCTTAAACACCAGATATAAGACGAGCAGATTGACTACTGTCCATAATATATTCCATGGATCTATACTTAACACTAGCTTCGCCTTCCTTTCTATCTTGTCTTAGTTATCTTTCCCATAAATGTTATTAGCCTAAGAAAAGGATTATAAGAAGGGCGATAACGAAACCATAAATAGCTGTTGCCTCTGCAAGGGCACAACCTAAAAGAAGTGACTTACTAATCTTGCTTTCTGCCTCTGGCTGTCTTGCGATAGCGTCTACTGCACTGCTTGTTGCCTTACCGATACCAAGACCAGCACCGATACCTGTTAATACTGCTATACCTGCTCCGATTGCTACTAAAATTGTTGACATAATAATAATCTCCTTTTTAAAACATTTATTCTTGTTACATATACTCTTACTCTGTAGCCTCTTTTATAAAAAGACCAGTTAAGAATACGAAAACATACGCCTGTATCAGTCCATCGAATATATCGAAGTAACAACTGAATACTGCCGGTAAAACTGCTGGAACTACCATCTTTAATAATTCCATGATTACAAATGAACCTAAAACATTACCGAATAATCGCATGCAAAGTGATAAGGGCTTGATAAATACTTCCAGAATATTAATAGGAAGTATTATCGGCATTGGCTCTGCAAAACTCTTAAGCCAGCCTTTAGTTCCTCTGGCTCTGATTCCTGCGACCTCAATAAGTACAATACTCATCAACGCCAGTGTTGCTGTGACATTCATATCCTTAGTTGGCGGCTTGAAACCAAGCAGTCCTATCAGGTTCGCAATTCCTATGTAAATAGCAATTGCTGACAGATATGGAATGTATGCCTTTCCTTTTTCTCCTATCGTCTCAGTGAAGAAATCATTGAGTCCCTTTATTGCTGTTTCTACAACTACCTGTCTGCGACTGGGGTTTTCCACACTTAGATTTCGGCTTAGCAGAATACACAACAGAAACACAACAGCCATGATAATCCATGTAACAACAACGGATTCATATACTGGGATTCCACCAAACAAAGGTATAGTGAACACTGTCTCGCAATTAAGTTCTTCCATAAGCCCTTCTACCAAAGCATCCATCTGCACGACCTCCTTTCTAAATATGAAACATATTTCTTTTCTGTTCACGGATTTTATTCCACAAAAAAAATAATGTCAAGCCTAGATTCTGCCTAGGTTTGACACTATTTCCCCCTTTAATAATCGTACATTTTTAACAAAAAATCATTTGTGACCAGCGTTCATTTTTGTTATTTTTTACATTGAATTCTGTCAAACTTTATTTTTATTTAATAATTTCATTAAAATTTGTCAAAAATATGTCAATAAAATCTGTTAATTTTTCTACAAATTTGTCATTTAATTAAGATATATCCGGTTATTCATTAATTATATTAATCTCTACAAAGCCGTTAAAACACTTGTATTCTCTATAACAAAGTTCCTGAACGTCTCTACAGCAGGAGACATGTATGTACTATTATCATTAACCATATAAAAGCTTCTCTCATATTCAGGTGACTCGATTTCAAATATTTCTACAGACATCTTTTCCAATATATCCATATATGGAACTACCGCTATTCCGAATCCACTAGCAACCAGCCCGGCAATAACCTGATCTTCCTCAGTTTCATATGCAACCTTTACTGTTATGTCCGATCTTTTCAACATTTCATCAAATATGCTTCTTATTCCAGAGTTCTTGTCAAAACATACATATGAATACCCGGCTGTCTCTGCAAGATTAATGCTCCTTTTCCTTTTCTTAGCCAGCGGATGTCCTTTGGGAGTAATAAGCACCAGTCTCTGCTTCATAACGGGCTCAGCCGTAAAATGATATTCTTCTGATGGCTTGGAACAGAACAACAAATCATACTTCCCAAGCTGCATATCGTCAAGCAGCCTGCCCGTAACATCTGTGTGAAACGTAAAATCTATATCAAGCTTCGGATTCTTCTTTATAAATGCTGCCGCCATCCGAGGGACATAGCTTATTCCCAATGGTCTTACAAGTCCTAATCTTATCGTTCCATTTCCCATTGCACTTCTTTTAATAGAAGCGATTCCATCATCTAACACATCAAGAGTCTTTTCTGCATAAGAAAGAAACTCCTCTCCGAATTGAGTCAGAGTTATCTTATGTCCGTTTTTTTCAAAGAGTTTAACACCAAGTTCCTTTTCCATCTGTGAAATTGCATGACTAAGACTCGGCTGTGTAATGCATAATTCCTCTGCCGCCTTCGTGTACTGGCGTATTCTTGCAAGTGTAACGAAATATCTCAGATTATATATATTCATAGACAGCCTCCTAAGCACATTTATTATCTTAATTATAAACAGTTCTATAGACAAAATCTATAATTTCATTAAAATTATTCATTTGTTATTAATTAATAATGAAACTACACTTAGAGACTGTGATTATGTTCTTTATTAAAAAGGAAAGGGGATTCATTATGAGTTCAATTGATAGTGCAATAGATTTAAATGCTGGTTCTGTTTCTGAAAATGTTAAGACTACGCTTAGAGGTGAGCTTGTTCTTGCCTTTGCTGTTATAATCAACAGCCTTGGAGTTGTGCTTATGCTTTACTCAGGAACTGGAATATCTGCAATCTCAAGCGTTCCATATGCTTTTTCCGAAGTCTTCCCTAAGATTACTCTTGGTACATTTACATATATGTTCCAGGGACTTCTTGTACTCAGCCTTATGATTCTGCGAAAGAAGTTCGTACCATCATATCTGTTTTCATTCGTTGTCGGATTCATATTTGGTGAATGCATCGACATGCACAATATGTGGGTTCCAATGCTCCCAACTGCAATCGGATTCAGAATTGTGTACTTTATTATAAGCTACTGCCTGATAAGTCTCGGCATAGCTCTTTCTAACAGATGCAAGCTTCCAATTATTCCTACTGACCTGTTCCCTCGTGAACTTGCTGACATCACTGGCGTTGCATATTCACGCATCAAGATTTCTTTCGATGTTATATGCCTTGCCGTAACTGCATGTCTTACCGGCCTGATATTAGGTCATGTTAAGGGTCTTGGCATCGGTACTGTTGTTGCTGCATTTACAATGGGAAAAGCCATCGGCCTTGTCGGCAGATGGCTTGATAAGAAGTTTGATTTTGTTTCATTTATGAAGAAATAACTTCCTCACATATTGTCTAATCTATCTTTAATTACATTAATATCATAATCTGGGGCAGATGAAACTACTGCATCGTATATTGGCTTTATATCTGCCTCTTCTTCCTCTAGTTCTGAGGCTATTGTCTCCAGAGTCTTTGACTTCTTTACCTTTTTTATAATCTGATTAACTATCTTTAATTGTTCTCCGCTCTGTTCACCCTCTGCAAATACTTCTTGGGTCAATTCTTCTTTTGCTTCTCGTTTTAATTCTTCTATAACTGTTTCTTTTAATTCTTCTTTAGCCATTTCCTTTGCTTCTTCAAATAATGTCCTTCTGACATCTTCCTCATCATAATCATATATGCTCACTTCGACGACCTCCTCCCTGTGCTGTTCAAAGAAATCGACAAGTATATCCTCATCTATACATTCGTCCATCGCCTCTGTTACTGCAATCCTGACATCGTCCCCTTCAACACCCATCTTGAATCTGACCTTATTAACAAATGTCATGTAATCACGCAGCGTTTTGCACTTATTAAGGATATGTACATCTTTATTAATGTTGATAACACGCACCTTAAGCTCCAGCTCCGGATTATCTGTCGGAATCTCATACATATCTGACAGCCTGATTTCATCCTCATCTTCAATCCATTTTTCCAGACCATTGTAAAATGTCACAAAATGCGGAACAGGAATCTTAATCGTGCTTCTTCTGTGAAGCATGGAATTGCTGAACAACTCTCTGAACACATCTGATACATAGTGCAAAAATCTTAACGGCATATTAGGATTCTTGCTAGACTGCTGCTCAAACATATACAGGCTCATACATAGTAAAAATGAAGCGTCATTCTTATACTTCATATATGAACCGCCGTTTAATGTCGTTACCTGCAAATCATCCACATTCGTGTAAGCTGAATTGTTAAGTGCATTATACAGTTCTAAAAGATTTCTCTTATCTCTGTATAACATACAGAATACATTGTCCTTAAATTTAGATGTTACATTGTCTTTCTTCTCTGCCATAGATATCCTCCTCGTCTCTTTCGCAGGCAGATATCCACGCACATATACTAATAAATATTATCTTTATCTATATAAGTATATTAGCATTTACGGATATCTAAAACAAGCCTGCATTATTCAATTATGTGTTATGTGGATTTTGCTGAATGAATGTCTATAAATGTTTTTAGAAAAATAAACCTTCATAAACGAACTTTCATAGATGTATGTTAATCTATGAATATCCAGCTTTGATAAGCAACTGGTGTTGATTATTGAAGCAATCAACACCATGTTACTTTAGAAAAGATTTCATTCTTTAAATATATTAATATCATATATAATTATATATGTCAATGTATATTATCTAAACACTAGAAATATCTCATTTTTATTAAAAAAGGTACAACATTCATCATGTGAATATTATACCTATAATTAATAAATATTATCTATACGCCCTCTCGTATATACCCGCAATCTCTTCATCAGTAGTTTCCTGAGGGTCTCTTACGAACAATCTCATCATTGTTGCCCTTGCGTTCTTGGCAAGTGTCATTGCTTCTTCCTTCTTTATTCCGTAATCAGACATCTTAAGGTCATCAACTCCACATGCCTTCTGTAATTCAAGAAGTGCTGTGATGAAATCTTCCGGTTTAGACGCATCTTTCATTCCAAGAAAATGTGCCATATCAATGAAGCGTTCATCACATACATGCTTATTAATCCAGAATGTGAAGTACTCCTTAGACAGCATGATAAGTCCTGCTCCATGAGGAAGTTCAGGGTGATATGCACTCATTGCATGCTCCATAGAATGTTCTGATATACATGATGTTACAACCATTGAATAGCCAGACATTGTATTAGCGTATGCAACATGTTCTCTTGCCTCAATATCATTGCCATCCTTAACTGCTCTTGCAAGATAATGTCCGATATTTTCAATCGCGGCACGCTGAATCATATCTCCCATAATATTATGTTTGTTGCTTATATACCCTTCCAATGAATGGAAAAGTGCATCAAATCCCTGATATGCAGTGAATTTCGGTGGAACTGTTTTCATAAGCTCAGGGTCAACAATTGCATACTTTGCAAACATCCCCGCCATTCCACCAATACCAATCTTTTCATTAGTATCAGGATTAGAAATTACTCCGATAGTATCAACCTCTGAGCCTGTTCCTGCTGATGTAGTAATTGCAATCCATGGAAGCATCTCATTAGGAGGTGTCATCTTTCCACCTGATGGACTGTTAGCATAATCCCACAGATTATCTGATGGCTGTGGAATGAACATTGCCATATTCTTAGCCGCATCCATAACTGAACCACCGCCTAAAGCAACAACAAAGTCAACTCCATTCTTGCGACCAATTCTTGCACCTTCTTCAACTGCTGACTTCAGCGGATTAGCTCCTATTCCGTTATAAAGCACATATGAAACATCAGCCTGTTTAAGTTCATCTATTGTTCTGTCAAGTGAACCATTCATCCTTGCAGACTTTCCATTGCTTATAACAAGAAGTGCTTTCTTTCCTGGCATCTTAAGAGTATGAAGCTTAGAAAGACTTCCGCATCCAAATACGACATCTACTGGTGAAAAAAACTGATATTCATTCATGATTACTCCTCTCTGAAATTAATACTGCCATCTGCAGCATTCATTCCATCAACAATAGCCAGAGATTCCAGCTGGTATCCAAGGTTACGGATAATCTGTCCTCCCTGCTGGAAGCCCTTCTCAACTGCGATTCCAATACCTTCAACAGTTCCGCCTGCCTGATTGACAATAGATATAAGTCCCTGAAGTGCACAGCCATTTGCAAGAAAATCATCAATAATAAGTACATGATCCTCTGGACCTACAAACTTCTTAGATATAAGAACCTGATTCTTGCACTTATGTGTAAATGATTCAACTTCCGCAGAATACACATCACCATCAATATTGACACTCTGTGACTTCTTTGCAAATACAACCGGTACATCAAAGCATTCTGCAACTATACATGCAATACCAATTCCTGAAGCCTCAATTGTTATAATCTTATTAATATTCTTTCCGGCAAATCTTCTCTTAAATTCTTCGCCCATCTGCTTGAAAAGCTTAACATCCATCTGATGATTAAGAAAACTGTCTACTTTAAGAATGTTGCCTTCTTTGACAACTCCGTCCTTCATAATTCTTTCTTCAAGAAAATTCATAGTAATGATTCCTTTCGTAAGTAAATTATCTGTCATATTATAAGAAATAATTCTATCATCACTAAGCATTGCGGTCAATCGCTTTTAGTACTTAATACCCATATTTTTTCTTCTTCGCAACAAGGAAAATTATGGTTGCAATCATAGCAAGAAATTCTGCCACAACTACTGACATCCACACACCTGTAAGCTTGAAAAACACAGGCAGAATAAGCACTGCTGTCACCTGAAATACAAGGGTCCTAAGAAACGATATCAATGCTGATGTAAGGCCATCACTAAGTGCTGTGAAGAATGACGAACCTAATATCGGGAAGCCTGAAAACAGAAACGAACATGAAAAAATCATGAAACCTGCAACAGTTATGTCGAATAATTCCTTATCATACCCGACAAACACCTGCGCAAGCGGTCTTGCAAGAACCTGTCCCAGCACAAACATTGTAAATGCTCCAACAACGATAATTCTTATACCTTTTCCAAGAATACTCTTTAATTCTTTTTTATTACCAGAGCCATAATTAAATCCGACAATAGGTGCACTTCCTACTGAGTATCCCATGAATATTGCCTGAAATATGAAATTGACATACATAACAACACCATAAGCTGCAATTCCATTTTCTCCGGCATATTTCATCAACTGCATATTGTAAAGCATACTTACTAAAGACGCTGACACATTATTCATGAATTCAGACGCACCGTTAGATGCTGCTTTACCAAGTATTCTGATATCAAATCTGAACTTTGTTAATCTTAAAAGGCTTGTGTTCTTTTTCATAAAATACACAACCGGAATTGCACCTCCAACAAGCTCACTCATCGAAGTTGCAAGTGCCGCACCGACAAGCCCCCATCTGAATCCTGCAACAAAAAGTGCATCAAGCGCCATATTGGTAACACCTGCTGCCACAGTCACATACAGACCAAGCTTAGGCTTTCCCGCTGTTGCAAACAGACACTGAAACTCAAACTGCAATATATAAAAAGGTAATGCCGCAAGAATAATTCTTCCATATAATACACAGTCACTAAGAAGCTTTCCTTCTGCACCAAGCATCATGGCAACAGGTCTTATCAATATAATACCAAGAAGTCCTAATACAATACCGCATATTGCTGAAAATGCCACTATAAACGAGAATATGTGGCTTGCCTTCTCTTTCTTTCCCTCTCCAAGTGACATTGCAATAAGTGCGCCACCACCTGTTCCAAACATAAATCCGACGCAGCCAAGAATCATAAGCACCGGCATAATCAGATTAACTGCTGCAAATGAAGTTTTACCTACAAAGTTAGAAACAAACAAGCCATCAACAACGCCATATATAGATGTAAATATCAGCATAACAATTGATGGCATTGTGAATCTCATGAGTTTCCTATATCCAAAATGATCTGATAATTTAATCTCTTCTTTCATTCATTTCCTCAAAATAATCACTTCTGTCTTGCCATTGCAATCTGGTCAGGAGTTATAGGAAGCTCGTAAAATCTCTTTCCTGCCGCATGGCTTAATGCATCTGTAATTGCAGGAAGCGGTGTATTAATTACAACCTCTCCGATTGATTTAGCACCAAAAGGACCTGCATTCTCGTAACTGCTCTCAAACTCAACATTAATATGTCCAATATCCATTCTTGATGGAATCTTGTACTGTAAAAATGAGTTCTCATACAGCTTGCCTTTATCTGAATATGTGATATTCTCTGACATTGTCATTCCAATTCCCTGTAAGATACCACCCTCTGCCTGTACTCTTGCAAGGTTAGGATTAACAGGTGTTCCACAATCAACACATGCGTCATACTCAACAACACGGCTCTCACCTGTGAGAAGGTCAACCTCGACCTCCGCTGCTCCAACCATGAATGGTGGTGGTGAAATAGGTGATGTATGTGTATTGGTAACTGAAAGTGCTATATCATTACCACACATGGATGCTGTTGATATATCGGCCAGGGTTACACATTTATCCTTGTTCTCACCTGATTCGCATATTACTTTCTTTCCGTCAAATGTGACATCACATTTCTCGCAGCCTAACATCTTAGCACCAAGCTTTTCGATTCTGTCTCTAAGCTCTAATGCACATTTTTCAACAGCCTTACCAGTTACATATGTTGTACTTGATGCGTATGAACCTGAATCATAAGGTGATATGTCAGTATCTGCACCAAATACACTTATATCGTCTGTGCTGCATTCAAGAACCTCTGCTGCAATCTGTGCAAGTATTGTATCACAGCCTGTTCCCATATCAGCAGCTCCGATGTTCATAGTATATACACCTTCATCATTAAGCTTTAGTGTCGCACTGCCGACATCAACTCCTGATATACCTGAGCCCTGCATTGCCATGCCCATTCCGACAAAACGTGCCTTAGTATCAGAAATCTTTCTCATAGGATATTTCTCATCCCATTTAATCATCTCTTTGACCTTTGCAAGACATCTGTCAAGTGCACAGCTTGTATTAACCTGTCCATAGTAAGCAGGCATTACATCGCCCTCTTTTACTATGTTCTTAAATCTGATTTCAAACGGGTCCATATGAAGTTTGTCTGCCAGTTCATTTACAGCCGACTCAACTGCAAAAAGACCCTGTGTCGCACCATAACCTCTGTAAGCACCCGCTGACATTATATTAGTATATACAACATCACTTACAAAACGGAACGCCTCTGCCTTTCCATATAATGGAATTGACTTGTGTCCAGAAAGACCTACTGTTGTAGGCCCATGCTCGCCATATGCACCTGTATTAGATAATGTGTATAAATCAATTCCTTTTACAATACCATCCTTAGTTGCACCAAGTCTTACATGCATCTGCATCTCATGTCTTGGTGATGAAGCTGACTGTGTTTCTTCCCTTGAAAATATAATCTTAGACGGTTTCTTGGTCTTCCATGTAACAAATGCAGGATATATCTCTGACACAGATGTCTGCTTTGCTCCAAATCCGCCTCCGATTCTTGGCTTGGTAACTCTTATCTTAGATGGCGATATTCCAAGTGCATGTGAAATAATTCTCCTGCAATGGAATACTATCTGTGTAGAACTTACGACATGAAGTCTTCCATAAGTATCTATTGTACAGAAAGTTCTGAAAGTCTCCATCATGCTCTGCTGGCATGCCTTAGTATGATATGTCCTGTCAATCACAATATCACACTCGTCTAGTACCTTATCGATATCTCCGTTGCCGCTCTCATCATGCGCACACAGATTTCTTTTATTATCAGCTCCAACCGGACATAATGCCTCCCAGTTATCCTCTGGATGTACAAGAATCTCATTATCCTTTGCCTTAGTGAAATCAAGCAATGGTTCAAGTACTTCATATTCTGTCTTAATAAGCTTCATTGCCTTATCAACACAGCGTTCATCAGCACCTGCAACAATGGCAACCGGATCACCTATGAATCTTACATGCTTATCAAGAATAAGCCTGTCATAAGGACTTGGCTCAGGATATGTCTGACCTGCACATGTGAATCTTTTCATATTCTGGTCAACATCTTTATATGTAAATATTGCTTCTATTCCCGGCACCTTCATCGCAATATCAGTATTAATATTCTTTACAAATGCGTTGGCATATGGTGAGCGCAGAAGCTTTACAACAAGGCAGTCCTTAGGTGCAATATCATCTGTATACACCGGCTTTCCAAGAAGCAGTTCCATCGCATCTTTCTTTCTGATAGCTTTATTAACCGACTTCATCTATTCAGCCTCCTTTGCTTTCTTTGCCTCAAGGAAATTCATAATTCCTCTTAACTGTCCCTCATAACCTGAACATCTGCACAGATTTCCTGAAAGGAACTCCTTTATCTCCTCTTCATCAGGATAAGGATTCTCTCTGAAAAGTGCCAATGCATTCATAACAAATCCCGGATTACAGAATCCACACTGCTCTGCTCCCTGATCTGCTATAAATGTGACAAATTCAGACGCCTCCTCCTGTAATCCTTCGAGTGTTGTAACACTGCATTTGTCTGCTCTTGCTGCAAGAACTGAACATGAAAGGACAGGCTTATCATTAAGAAATACTGTACATAAGCCACAGTTAGATGTTTCACAGCCACATTTTACGCTGTAACAGCCATGCTCTCTCACGAATTCATAGAGTGTCATGTCTGCCGTAATATCTGCTTTAACAGATTTTCCATTCAACTTAATATCAACTAACATATATTCTCCAATCCGTAATCACCAATTAATCTCTGTTAATATTCTGAAGTGCCCTGCCTGCAAGAACGCCTGAAAGATGACTTCTATACTCAGCACTTCCTCTCATATTGCCCGCTGTAGGCACATTTTTCTTAACAAATGTACTGAATTCTTCTACCGACTTCTCGTTAATACCGCCTGCAAGTATTCCTTCTGTATCTTTAACAACAATTGCTCTTCCCGGCCTTGCACCTATGCAGATATTGCAGACTCCAGTATCTTTAAACTTTACTCCTGCACATGTAAGCACCGGCAGATCTGTTTCTGTTATTCTCACTGCTTCATAAAACATATTCACCGGTCTTTTCTTAACAATAATATTAACAACAATGTCCCTGTCATAATCACGGTCAGCATACTCAGTTAATGGAACAATGCCTCCCTTGTATAGTTCTACATAAGAATCCAGTCCGATTAAAAGCGTAAGCACATCAGAAAATCCATATCTTCCATATATACTTCCACCAACTGTTGCAAGATTTCTGAACTGCACACCTACAATATGCCTTAAAGCCTCCTTAGCACAGCCATCTGTATATTCATTAAAACTCTCATGAACTTCTAACTGTCTTAAAGTAGTCATACAGCCAATCTTAAATTCTTCATCTGATTCTTCAATCTTATCAAGTCCAAGCCCTGACATATCAATAGCTGTATTCATTCTGTTGTCGCCCATACGCATCCACATCATGCCGCCGACAATACGGTTAGCTTTCTTCTGATTAAGCTCATAGGCTTCTTCAAGGCTTTCTACTTTCTTATAATTCTGTATAGTAAGCATAAAAACTCCAATCTATTTATTAGTGATATGAACAACGGACGGTTGTGGCGGGCGCAGACCCGTTACCTGCAGGTGATGGCTCTCATGGCAGCTTAGCTTAGTGGGAGTAGATGCCGCCATCTGCAAAGCCTATTAGTGTGCAGAAAATCAAACGCGCTACGCTTGAACGAGATTTTCTGCACACACCTTTAAGCACATGGCGGCATAACTCCCACACAGCACGCTGCAAATCGAGCCCTCGCCTGCTGGCATCGGGTCTGTGCCCGCCACAACCTGTCTGTCATCCTTCACTACTAAATTGATAAATAATCTCATTCTCTTTCCTTATATAAATATAACGGCTTGTAAAACCCTTGTCAATCTGATAAAATTCATTCGCTAATATAATTTATGAGGATTGTTTTTTGAGATATTTAGAACAACAGCCACGAAAAATTGTTGAGTCCAACGCAGGATGCTTTGGAGCCGCCGGTACTTGGTAAGCGGGAATAGTTGGCACGAAGTGACAACAAATTCCCGCGAACCTAGTACCGCTGCGAGCGACAAGCAGCGAAAGCGTGTCCTGCGTTGAACTCAACAATTTTCGTGGCGTCCGTTCTAACAAACCTCCACAAACCAATTCGCAGAAAGGATTTTAACATGAAGAATTTTAAAAGATTTACCGCCCTCTTTTTAGCAATACTCATGCTTTTTTCATTAGCAGCATGCGGCAATTCTACAACTTCTGATAAGGGCACAGAAGAAGCTACTACTTCAGCATTTGACGTAATGTCTCAGTTTAATGAGATTGGCGTAAGCTATCCTCTTACTGTTACTGACCAGGCTGGTAGAACCGTAACATTTGAAAAGGCTCCAGAAAAGATTGCATCATCTTACTACATTTCAACAAGCCTTCTTCTTGCACTTGGATTACAGGATAAACTCGTTGGAATTGAAGCCAAGGCTAACACAAGAAATATTTACAAGCTTGCAGCTCCTGCAATCGTAAGCCTTCCTAACATGGGAACAGCCAAGGAATTTAATACAGAAGCATGTGTAGCTGCTACACCTGATGTTGTATTTCTTCCAATGAAATTAAAGAAAACAGCTGATACTCTTGAAAGCCTTGGAATCAAGGCTGTTGTTGTGAATCCGGAAGACCAGTCACTTTTAGAGGAATGTATAACCCTTGTTGGAAAGATTACTAACAATGCCGGACGTGCTGAAGCACTTAATAATTCAATCAAGACATTTTTAGCTGATAACAAGACTAATGTTTCTGGCGGAAATACACCATCTGTATACCTTGCAGGTAACAGCTCTGTTCTCTCAACTGCCGGAAGCAAGATGTATCAGAATACTCTGCTTACTAACGCAGGTGGTAAAAATGTTGCTTCTGAACTTACAGATACTTACTGGGCAAATGTTTCTTACGAGCAGATTCTTGCATGGAACCCTGATTACATCGTTATCGCTGCTGATGCAACATATACAGTCGATGATATCTTAAACGATGCTAATCTTGCCGGCTGCAATGCTGTTAAGAACAAAAATGTAGTAAAGCTTCCTAACAATATTGAAGCATGGGATTCTCCAGTTCCTGGAAGCTTCCTTGGAAGTATATACATTGCTTCTGTTCTTCACCCGGAAAAGGTAACTAAAGATTTCTATGAGACTTGTGTAACTAAATTCTATGAAAGCTTTTATGGATTTACACCTGCAAAATAATTAAGGATGATTTATGTTCAAGAATATTAATAATTACCGGAACAAAATTATACTATTATCTGTCATGTGGGCACTGCTTCTTATAGCAGTGTTTACATGGTCAGTTCTTACCGGACAGTATCCACTCACATTAAAAGGACTGCTGTCAGGGGACACTATGTCAATTATGGTCTTTAAAAGACTAAGACTTCCACGCGCCATTATGGGTATTATCGGAGGCTTTGGCCTTTCAATATCTGGTTATGTATATCAGATGATATTTAAAAATCCACTGGCATCACCTGATGTTGTCGGTGTTTCTTCCGGTGCAAGTGCCGGCGCAGCTTTTGCTATAGTTGCGGTTTCGTCTTTAACCCCTGTTGTATCAATATCCGCATTTGCCGGAGGAATAATTGCCCTTATAATCACATTACTTGTGGCTTATCTTGTTCCCGGCAGAAACAGTTACACAATTGTACTTGCTGGTATTGCCATTCATTCTGTAGCACAGACAATTCTTATGTTTCTCAAACTTGCTGCAGATCCTGAAAAACAGCTTGCTTCTATTGAATACTGGATCATGGGAAGCCTTAACGGTGTTTCAAAGGACAGCCTTGCTATTCCTTTCTTTGTAACATGTGCAGGCTTTATAATCATGACTTTATTATACAGACAGATTCTCATTCTCTCGATAAATGAGGATGAAGCTGCCGCTCTCGGTGTCAACGTCACAGTTCTGCGTTTTATCATATTAATGATTGCAACATTAATCGTATCATCAATTATATGTGTAACAGGACTTATCAGCTTTATTGGACTTATTGCACCACACATTGCCAGATTACTTACAAGACGCAATGACAGATTCACATACTTATCAAGCGGACTGGCTGGTGCCATCATCATGACACTTGCTGATATATTTGCAAGAAGTGTATCCTCATCAGAACTTCCTGTAAGCATATTTACATCACTCCTTGGTGCACCGCTGCTTATAATCCTGCTTATCAAAGCTAATAAAAAGGAGGTTGTATAATGTCCGATTTATTCAATCCTGAATTATATGTTTCAGATGTATCAGTATATTATGGAAGCAAATGTGCTGTCCAGAATGTAAGCTTTAACATTCAGCCTGGACAGCTTACAGCAATTATCGGTAATAACGGCTGCGGAAAAACCTCTCTTATAAGAGCTGTTATGAATTTTGTTAAGCATAGCGGAAAATGCATGCTCGGTGAGCTTCAGCTTGAAAGTATGTCTGTCAGGAAAAGAGCCGGCATGATAAGCTACATTCCACAAAGAACCGGAATAAGCATAAGTATGACTGTAAGAGAAGTGTGTCTGCTTGGCTTTAATCCACAGCTTCGCATGCTTGAATCGTATAACTCAGACATGAGATACCGTGCTGATAAAGCTATTGATTCCGTGGGACTTGCCGGATTATATGATACAGATTTTCTCACATTAAGCGAAGGCCAGAAGCAGTTATGCATACTTGCACGCACACTTATAGAAGATTCAGCACTTTTGCTTCTTGATGAGCCAGACAGTGCACTTGATTTCTCTAACCGCCATATGCTTATGAAACATATCCGGAATATTATTTCCGATAACAAATGTGCCCTCATGTGCATACACAGTCCTGAACTGGCACTTGAGTACTGCGACAGGATTCTTCTTATGAAAAACGGGAAAATTGTTTCAGATATTGATGTACATACAGCCAGTCTTTCAGAAATCAATGAGAAAATGTCTCTTATATATGATAATATCAATGTTACGGAATGTACTGATGCAAGGGGAAATGTACACAGAATAGTTCTTGCTTTGTAATAGGAGGAGGTTTATGAATAATTGTTATTTGGACGCAGAAGCCGTAATTACATTTTTCAGGATGACCGGCAGAAAACACATTTTTATAACAGGCAGCCGCGGCAGTGGTAAATCGCATCTTGTTAATAATATGTTAAAACATATGTCCGATTCTTTCAATCTGTTACAGAGTCATAGAACGGATACACCACAGGTTGTCATTAAATCTAATCTTGTTGCTGACAATAAAGAATTCGTGATTGGTGTACCACGTACATCCGGAATTAATCCTGCATCTAAAGGCAATAATATGACAATTACTGAAAGCGGTTTTATTAATTGTGCAATTCCTGCCATTGATACACATCTTGATACAACTCCTGAAAAGTTATTCATTATTGATGAGCTTGGTTATCTTGAAAGCTCTTGTATCCAATTTCAGAAGGCTGTTGAAAAACTGCTTGATAATTCACATGTTTTAGCTGTAATCAGAAAACAATCCACAGAATTTCTAAACAGAATCTGTAACAGGAAAGATGTTCTTGTTATTGATATTGACAGCACATTTGAACCGATTTCATGCATTATTATGGCTTCCGGTATGTCAGAACGATTCGGCTCTAATAAACTGATTGCAGACTTTAATGGACGCTCTCTTTTTGAAAATGCAGTATCTATAAGCCATTTTGCTGGCTTTGGTGAGACACTTGCAGTAACTCGACATGATGAAGTGGTCCATATATGTGAAGATAAGAATATACATTTTCTGCGACACGATATGCCCTACAGAAATGAGATGGTCCGGCTTGGAGTTACCAGAATTCTATCAGATAACGCTTCTTCAGGGAATCCGCGCCCTCAGGGAATCCTTTTCCTGCCATCAGACCAGCCGCTTATTACAAAGACAAGCCTGCAGCTTCTGTGTCTTACATTTCTTTATTATGGTGATAAGATATGCAGACTTTCCTACAATGAAAATGCTGGTTCTCCATGTATATTCCCCGCGGGATATTACGATGAGCTTCTAAATCTGCCTGAGAAAAAAGGCGGTGGGTTCTTAACAAAAAAATATCCCGCACAGGTTGTATTAGTTCCTGTACGGGATGAATATGAACTATATGATATTGATACTCCGGACGATATTACTCGTCTTTTGAAGTATCTTGGTTAACTTCGTTTTCCTGTGTGGCAGCTTCGTTTTCCGGTTTGCTCTTAGGAAGTATCACATTAAGTAATATTGCCACAAATGCTGCAGGTACAATACCTGACTCACCAAACATAAGCTGTACTGCCTGTGGTGTATGTTCAAGAATTGCAGGGCTTACACCCATTCCATAACCTACACCAAGTGCAACTGAAACAATTGAAAGTCTTCTTGCATCAAGTGGTTCTTTAGTAATAAGCTGGATACCACTTACTATGATTGATGAGAACATCATAACTGCTGCACCACCAAGTACTGACTGTGGCATGATTGATATAAGTGCTCCAAGCTTAGGAATAAGTCCACATAATATAAGGAATACCGCACCTGATGCAAGTGCAACTCTGTTGACAACCTTAGTCATTGCAACAAGTCCTACATTCTGGCTGAATGATGTATTAGGAAGCACACCAAACATGGCTGCAAGTGTTGAACCAAGGCCATCACACATTACACCTCCAGAAAGCTCCTTATCTGTTGCCTCTCTTCTCATTCCACCTTCCATAACGCCTGAAATATCACCAACAGTCTCTACTGCTGTTACAACAAACATTACAAGTACAGGAAGTATTGCTCTTAAATCAAACACAGGCTTAACTGGCATAAACTTTGGAATTGCAATCCATTTAGCCTCTGCTACCTTGTTCCAGTTAAGTACCCATGATTTAGTATACTCAACTCCATCAGCTGTAACTGCTGTATGTGGAAGAACCAGTCCCATAATAATTGCTACAATATAACCCACAATAATTCCAACAAGAATTGCAGATGAACTAAGATATCCCTTAGTCCAGTGCTTAACAAATAATATAACTACAAGCACAACAAATGCCAGGAAAAGATTTTCCAATGAACCAAAATCCTTAGCAGAGCTTCCACCACCAAATGAATTGATACCTACTGAGATGAGCGACAATCCAATTGAAAGAACTACTGTTCCTGTTACTACTGATGGGAAGAATTTTCTTAATGGTTTAATAAATGCTCCAAGTACAGTCTCAAAAAGACCACCTATAATAGATGCTCCCATAATTGCACCATAAGCTAATATTCCACCACCCATAATCTTGGTAACACTGCTGAATACTCCAATAAATCCTGAGCTTGTACCCATAATAATAGGTACCTTGCCACCAACAGGTCCAATTGAAAACAACTGGATAAGTGTTACAATACCGGCGATAATCATCGCATTCTGTAAAAGTGCAACCTGAACCGATGCATACTCACTTCCTGCTCCGATTCCGCATGCTCCTGTGATAATAAGCAATGGTGTAAGATTACCTACAAACATTGCCATTACATGCTGAAGTCCAAGCGGTATTGCCTGTTTCAGTGGAAGCTTTCCATTAAAATCATAAGCTTCCGGCATAAGTGCTTTAATCTTTTTCATAAGTCCTCCAGATATTTATAAAAATGTATAAACATAATACTACATTATCATGTTTAATTCTACATTAAATCACGAAAACTTATATCCAACTCCCCATACAGTTTTTATGTATTTAGGATTCTTTAAATCTGTTTCTATCTTTGAGCGGATATTTCTTATATGCACCATAATTACATTATTAATGTCATATGCCTCCTCTTCACTCCACAGCATATCATATATATGCTCCGTTGAGAAAACATTTCCTTTATTCTTCCATAAAAGCTCAAGTATCGCAAATTCCTTTGGTGTAAGCAGTATTTCTTTAGAAGAAAGAAATACCCTGTGAGTGTCTATATTCATAGTAAGGTCAAGATACTCCAATATATTACTCTGTTTCTGATTGTTAAAATCCTTATATCTTCTCAGCTGCGCCTTGACCCTCGCTATAAGCTCAACCGGGTTAAATGGTTTTGCAAGATAATCATCTGCACCTGCACTAAGACCTATAACCTTGTCCATATCCTGGTCTTTTGCAGACAGCATAATTATCGGAATATTGCTCTTTTTTCTGATTTCCATACAGAGGGTTATTCCGTCCATATCAGCCATCATAACATCAAGAATCGTAATATCTATGCTCATGTTATCAATAATATCAAGAGCATCTTTGCCATTAGCCGCCTTATATACCTGATAGCCCTCATTTTTTATATAGATTCCGACAAGCTCTCTAATATCTTCTTCATCATCAACCACTAAAACAGATGCCATAATATCCTCCTCATTTCATAATCAGATTCACATATCATTCTTCTTAAGTTCTATATTAATTGCAAATATTCCATCATTATACTCAGCCCATACTCTTCCGTTAAAGCTTTCTATTGTTTCCTTTACAATCGAAAGTCCAAGTCCGTTGCCGGATATACTTGAATTTCTTGCATGGTCTGCCCTGTAGAATTTGTCAAATATTCTTTCGCAGTCAGGTGCTTTATCACTATCTGTCCTGTTGCAGAATTTTATATGAACAGATTCAGGTGTCTCACTCATATACACATTTATCGTTGAATTGTCCGATGAATACTTGATAGAATTCATTAAAACATTGTCAAATACTTCTCTTATCCTGTCAATATTAATATTAATCATCACTGATTCATTAGGTATATCTGTTTCAAAGCATTTGCCTTCCTTCTGTGCAATTCCGTCAAATTCAAGAATATCCTGTTTAAGAAGCAATGAAATATTACATTTTTCCATGTTCTCTTCGTTCATGGAAACCTGTTCATTTCTTGCAAGCCTGAAGATTTTATGAATCATTACATTAATCTTTTCAACCTGTCCAAATGCCCTCCGGATATAATCATCTCGCTCCTCATCAGTTGAATACTTGCCACTTATAACAACATCCAGATATCCCGTTATTATTGTCATTGGCGTCTTGATATCATGTGAAAGATTGGTAATCAGCTCCATATTCTTTCTGTCGTTCTCACGCTCCTCCTGCATCATCTTCCTCAGACTGTACTGCATATCATCAATCTGTTCAGCTATAAGAGTAATCTCGTCATTGCCCTTTTTATCTATGCTGGCATTAAGATTTCCTTTTGATATCTCATCTACAACCGTTGACAGATATCTGATATAATCAATTCTTTTCTTTGTAAGCAGAAAAACGCTTATTATAAATATAACTGAACTAATCGCAATACACATAAGCTTCAGCTTTATATCAGCATACAGGTATTCCGGTGTAACCTCTGTCTCGAATATAATATAGTAAAGCATTTTTGAAACGCTCTTAGTATATACAAATGTATATGTAAGACTTTCTTCGTCATATGAATTAGTTATATATTGGGAAATGTCAACACTGACTTTATTTTTCTTATAATCAACGATTTCTCCATCTTCCGAAGTCTTCCACAATACCTGTCCATTTCTGTTCGTTATTGTGATTATCATATTACTTACTTCATCGGAAGCAAATGGCATTCTGTTATTCCCAAGAAGATACTTCATCGCATCTCCTATTGTTTTCTCGTCCTCACCACTATTGGCAGTTATCTCTTCCATTGCAGTATCAAGTGAGCTGTCTAATTCTCTTACCATATTCATTACCTGAATATCGTATCTTTTCTTATAATCAGATGTATCTTCTATTACATCGACCATAACTCCATAATGGCTGCATACAATAAACACTCCTAATGAAGCAAAAACTGCGATAGTAATTGATATCACAATTACCATCGCAAGTTCCTTATATATTCCGATTCTTTTCCGTACATATTGTGCGTTCATATTTCTCTCCATGATTACCAGTAACCTAATTCAACGCCTTTTTCATATACACCTACACCATATGCATAATATCCATATCCATTAAGATGTGTATAATCATACTTTATACTGTCAGGAACTCTTCCATCTAAAAGATTTTCTATATCTGTTTCGTTGGCTTCTTTTCCAGTTATATCTAAAGCATTCTGCATTAAATATGTTCTCATATTAATAAAATGGTCTCCAAATGCTTCCCTTAACGCAGCTTCCCATAAAGTATCATTAAGTCCTACTTCCTTACTGCTGTTATAATTTTCACTGTCTATAGCTTCGTCTGGATTATCTGTATCGCCAATGATAATATAACACTGTGTTCCTGAATTAGCAATCATTGCCTTATATTGAGATATCAATTCATCATATTCATCCCATCCGCCATTACTACCCATTTCAATTATGAGTACATCTGCTGACATATCGTGTGCTGCTTTAGTTACTACTTCTGCACCTTTCTTAATCTTGACGCTCCGTGTTGTATCTTCATATAAGCTGATATACACTCCACCTTTGCTGAAAGATAACTGATATAATACATCATCAACATAAACCAGATTATCTACCTGAGCATTATTTGTTTCATATCCATTAAAGTTCTCAAGAGAAACTCCATCTCCATCTGCATTAACTATGCTCACTCTCACTTTTTTACCCGGTTTAACTGTAACTGATTTTCCAATGTACATCTTTATACCACCCTGACGGAGTGCTATATCATATGAGGTTTCTCCGCATACGCCAAGATTATAGACATTCATACCACTATAATAAGCAAGCGCATCTGTATATGCCCAATCAGAAGCGTCTATTATGCCATCCTCATTTTCAATAAATGCTTCTCCGCTTCCAAGTCCGTATGTTATGGAATCACCCCAGCACACAATATTTTTAATTTCTCTATTGAAATTGATATTCTGATTATCTTCACTGTCCTGTTCAGTAACAAAGCTGTTTACGGGCACTATATTAATACCAATAGTCTCACCTGAAACTTCTTCTTTATTAACCACATTTACCCAAATAGCTGCTGTCACACCAATTAAACACACTACACATAAAATAATAATATTCTTTATCCATCTTTTCATAGTGATTCCTCCTCTGATGTTTATATCTGTATCTTAAAATACAAAAATAAATATCTACGAATGAGAAATCTTTAGATTTCTTAAGAATTAAAATATTATGTTACTCTAAGATTTTACCATCAATCGAAATTGTTACAACCTGCCATGGAATAAACTTTCCGCTGTTCTGTAATGCAGTCTTTGCAGCATATTCAAGCCCGCCGCAACATGGAACTTCCATTCGCACAATAGTAACACTCTTAATATTGTTGTTACTCATTATCTGCGTGAGCTTTTCGCTGTAATCAACATCATCAAGCTTTGGACAGCCGATAATAGTAACCTTTCCCTTCATGAATTCCTGATGCATATTGGCATATGCATATGCTGTACAATCTGCAGCGATTAAAAGCTTTGCCCCGTCAAAATAAGGTGCATTAACTGGCACAAGCTTAATCTGGCATGGCCACTGTGCAAGCTGGGACTCTGGCACAACTGGAGCCGCATATGTACCTCCAGCCTGTTCTGCTGCCTCATTCTGTGTTGTATTTCCTGCCTGTCTGTTGAACTGTCTCATCATGCTTCCAGGGCACCCTGAAAAATGTGGTTCCTTCGCTGCTTTCTCCTTCGCCGCTTTATTAGCAAGAACCGCAGCCTCATCATATGCAGCCGCTTCTCTTTCTATAAATGTGATTGCTCCTGTAGGACACTGTGGAAGACAGTCTCCAAGTCCGTCACAGTAATCATCTCTCATAAGTCTTGCCTTTCCGTCAACTAAGCCGATTGCCCCCTCATGACATGCTGTCACGCAAGCTCCACAGCCATTACATTTATCCTCATCAATATGAATAACTCTTCTTATCATTATATTAATCTCCTTATGTTCTGAATTGATTTTGTGATTAAATAATAATATAATGAGCATAATAAATATGTTGTTTTAACCACATTTTTGAAAATTTATTAGAAATGTATTTAGATTTAACTAATAATAAAAGGAGAGCTTATGGCAATCATTAAATCACCTGTATTTAAAGACATTAGCGAAGCTGAAATATCAGAAATGACCTCAGCCGGCTTCCTGCGTGCCAGAAAATTCCGCAAAAAAGCAATTATATATCATGTCACAGACATTGTTCACGAAATCGGAATCGTTGCGTCAGGACAGGTCACTATTGAATATATCGACATGTGGGGCAATAAAGCCATTATGAGTAACATTGCTCCCGGACAGGTATTTGCTGAAACATATGCATTAAGCGGCGAACCTCTGATGGTTGACGCTGTCGCGTCTGAAACAAGTGTCGTACTTTTTCTTAATATAAGAAAGCTGATGGACTCCCAGCCTGAAAATGTGCATTACAAAGACACTATCCTTAACAACCTGCTGCACATTTCTATCCAGAAGAATCTTACACTTTCGAACCGCATATTCTGCACTTCTCCTAAGACCATCCGCGACAGACTTCTTATCTATCTATCCAATGAATCAAGAAAAGCAGGATGCGAAGAGTTCTCTATTCCTTTTGACCGCCAGCAGCTTGCCGATTATCTTAATGTCGACCGCACGGCACTTTCTAAAGAGCTAGGTAAAATGCGCGATGACGGGCTTATTGAATTCAGAAAAAATGTGTTTCATCTGCTCAGCATTTGTTAAGAATACTGTTCTATGAACCGTTTCACCACTGGTCTTATCGGTGGTGAAATGTTATCAATATCTATATCCTCCAGATTAAAGAATCTCAGTTCCTCAATCTCTTCCTCCTGTCTCTTTAATTCTCCATGATACCGCCTGCACACATATATAATCTCTATATTAGACACCTCGTCTCCATTCGGATATATATAATGCACCTCTGGTCCTGAATTAACCATAAAGAACTCTATCTCATCTGCAACAAGACCTGTCTCCTCATACAGTTCTCTCCTTGCACAATCCTCTACCTTCTCATCAAGTTCAATAGAACCCCCGGCATATCCCCATTTGTGATTATCCGTCCTCTTTCCTAAAAGAATCTGGTTATTCTCATTCACTATTATTATACTCGCAGCACACTGCATAAGTGTCCTGTGCCCTACGAGCTTCCTTAAATCCATTATGTAATTAGGCATGTGGTTTCCTCGGCTTTCTGTTTAATGTTGCTCTTGATTCGAAGTCTTCAAGTACTGCATTTTCACTATATGTATCTAATGCCGATGAAGGTTCATCCATCAAAACAATAGGTGCTTTTTTTGCTGCACTGACAATCACATTCATTCCATAGCTAATAATAAGTCTCTATTTTTCAATAAGTATTGCAAAATTATATGTTGTTTAAGAAAATATTTTAATTTTAAAGATAAAAAATTCTTCATCCTGCAATGCTTTATATTCCATATTGTAATTATTCAGAATATTACTTACAATATATAAACCTAATCCATTACTATTTTCCTTGTTTAAATCAAATTTAACATCAAATATTTTATCCATATTCGAAATTTTATTGTTACCGTATGTATTCTCTATATATAACCAATCATTAACTATCCCAATATTAATTACCCCATTTACATCAGTATATTTTACCGCATTACTAATCAAATTAGATAGAATAATCTTTAAAGCTGTTTTTCCTATATAAATATTCTCATCTAATATATAATTATTGACAGTTATTTTCTTTTGATTTGCTAATATTTCATACTTTTTTAATATGTCTTCTAATGTATCATTTATTTTCAAATATTCTTCATCATTATTCAAATTTTCTATAGAATGAACTGATAATATTTGAGAAATATTTTTTGTTAAACTATCAACGATTTCAATACATTCATTAATATAAATATCTCTCTCTTTATATTTTCCAATATTGTATTTCATGTTTTCCAGTATTATTTTAAGACTAGCAAGAGGAGTTTTAAGTTCATGGGATGCACCTTTAAAAAAGTCATATTTTAACTTTTCTAATTTTAAAATTTCTTTATTTTTAAATTCCAAATCGTCAATTGTTCTTAATAAAGTAGAATACAAATCATTAATTTGTTGTTTTAATTCTCCAACCTCATCATTAGAGCTAACTTTTAAACGCGTTTTTTTATCCAGTTTCATCATTTTATCAGTAACAATTTTTATTTCTTGTAAATTATTTTTTATTGATTTTGCATAAATTAAAGAAATAATAGCAGAAAATAAAATTGATATTAATAATGAATATGGTAAAAATTTAAGGCTTAAATCTTTCGCATCTCTTTGCATATCAGCTGTAGAAACAAATTGTAGATTTATTTTTTTACCATCATTAAGCTTGATTTCTCTTTCTTCAATTATCAGAGAATTACTATCACTTTCTAAATTAACATTTATATTATCTTTGATTTGTATTTCATTCTTATTATTCTCTTCTTTTATAAATGCTTTTATTTCACTACTTTTAGAATAAAGTTCCAAAGTTTGTTCTATATATTTTATTTCTTTTCCATTCATATTACTAGAAATTTCATTTGCAATATTATAAATCTTTTCTTTTCTCGTCTCCAAATATGTTTTAGGAAAGATAAAAAAAACTAATGAATGAACTAATATAATTATTATTCCAAGAACAGAAAATATTTGTATGAACATTTTGGGAAATATCTTTAATTTTTTCATTTTCTCTCCAATTTATATCCTACATTTCTTATAGTAGTTATACAGTCTAATTGTAATTTTTTTCTAAGTTCTTTTATATATACATCTATTACTCGATCATAAGGAGTTTCTTCGCTATCTTTCCATACATAATCAATAATTTGCATTCTTGTTAACACTTGTCCATTATTATCCAATAAACATTTTAATACTTCTAGTTCTTTTGCATTTACATCTATTTCTTCACCATTTATTTTAGCTGTATAGCTATTAAAATTAACCGATAGATCCTTATATTCAAACTTCTCTAAATGTCCATAATTCTTCTTAATTAAAGAATCTATTCTAGCCTTTAAGACAGGCAATGAAAATGGCTTTTCTATATATCCATCTGCCAGATTAGTAAACGCATCAATTTTATATTCTTCATCACTAAATGCAGTCAGGATTAGAATTGGTAAATTGCTTTTCTTTCTAATTTCTTTCAATACTTCTAAACCATTTATAAAAGGTATCTGTATGTCTAAGATAACCAGATTTATATCGCTATTAAATTCTGACAAGGCTTCTCTTCCATCTTTAGCTTGAATAACAGTATATCCAAATTCTGAAAGATATTCACTTAATCCCTCTCTTATCATATTATCATCTTCAACAGTTAATATTTTCATGTATACCTCCACTTAAGCCTATTCGCTTATATTGTACAGCATATTATTGGATATTTAAAAGCAAAAAAATTTTTGGTGCTAAAAAGCACCAAAAATTTTATTTATTGTCAATTAATAATTCTTTTGGATTCCTTCTTAATATATTGAATGAAGAAATAATCAAAGATACAAGAAGTACTAAACTCATAAATATAACTACATAAAATATGAATTTAGGTAATACATTTATATCTAAACTTGATAATGTCTTGTTAAATCCTTCAGCTTCTGCCCCACCACCTAATTGGCTAGATGCAGATTGTCTGGCAATTTGTTTAGCTATATCACCAGTAACCTTATTCAATATATTATTCCCAAGCTTTTCAGCTGTATACCTAGCTAAGAAATAAGAGCCAACATATGCGGGGATTGATATAAATACCATCTCAATCAGGAATTGACCAAAAATTTCTAATTTTGATATACCTAATGATAGTAATACTGCTATTTCCTTCTTTCTGGCATTCATCCATAATAATAATAATAATGAAACTACAACTCCTGCAAATATTAATGAGCCAGCAAATAATTTATTTGAAATTGAGTAGATACCTGATATAGATTGTTGTAATGCAGGATAATTTGATGAACTTTTAATCAAATTATATTCTCTCCAATTTATATCTAATTTCTCAATCTCTTTTATTACACTATCAAGATTCTTATCACCTTTTACAAAGAATGTTGCATCCTGGTATACAGCTGTATCTTCTGTATTACCATAAACTTTAGCAGCTGTATGAACATCAGTGATTAATGTATTTTCGTATAGTTCCTGTGCTGCACTTACTCCACCGCTATTATGCCCATCGAATAGACCTTTAATTTCTACTTCTACTGTTTCATTTGCACCTTTCTCATTATCAGCATCAAATAAATTAGATTTTATTTTTATCTTATCTCCAACTTTAAGATTATTTTTTTCAGCTAAATCTTTATGCATTAAGATTTTATTTTTATCTTCATTTTCTAAATGCTTTCCTTCTACTAATTTATATGCTCCTGATACAAATTTTGTTTCTTTTGATGAGTCGTTAACTCCGGTTAACATAACTGTTCTTTTGAAATTCTTCGCTCTTTTAGGTGATTGATTCGCAAGAGTCTCTTGAGTTTCAATAATATCATAATCAACTAAATCTGCAACACTGTTTATTCTTTTTACATAGGAGTCTATGCTATCTGTTTGAGCTATCTTTTTAATATCTTCACCTTTTACATTTCCTCCACCTCTAGGTGTTCCTGGATTTACTTGTCTATTTATCTCCATAGAAAAACTATTTGTTATATTAGCAAATGTTTCTTTTGAAGCTCTGTCCGTAGCATCTTTAATAGATAAACTTATAAGACTTAAAGTTGACATAGCCAAAATAACTAACATAATAATTATTGATTTTAAGCTTTTTCTAGTTATATAAGCAAATGCATTTTTTATCATTATTCAACCTCCAAATTCATTTTATTTACTTTTTTTAACTTTTTACCACTTAGTTCTAAAATGATATCCGCAGAATCTGCTGCTTCCTTACTATGTGTTACAACTATTACACATTTATTCCTTTCTTTAGCTAATGTCTTTAATATATTAATTATTTCTCCGGCAGTAACACTATCCAGATTACCAGTAGGCTCATCAGCCAGTATTATTGGAGCATCTGATACCAATGCTCTGGCAATAGCTACTCTTTGCTGCTGTCCACCAGATAATTTCATAACATTTCTTTTTATTTGTTTTTTATCTAAGCCTAGTTCAAACAAGATACTTTCATCTGCTGATTTATTCACTAATCTAATATTTTCAATCGGCGATAAATAATCTATTAAATTATAGTTTTGAAACACTAAAGATATATTATTTTTTCTATGATTACTATATCCTTTCTTTTGTATATCTTCATTCTTAAACAATATTTGTCCTGTTTGAGGTTTATCGAGTCCAGCAAGTAAGGAAAGAAGTGTAGATTTTCCTGCTCCTGACTTTCCTACTATCGCATAAAACTTCCCAAGTTCAAATTTTTGATTTACTCCTGACAAAACTTTTTCTTTAGAATTGGCATAACTATATGATACATTCTTTATTTCTAATATTTCCATCATTTTCTCCTAACTTATTTTTGATAATATTTCTTTAGGCTTCTTGATTAATATTAATGAAGAAGCAAATACAACTGATAAAACAATAATACTTATTAATATTAAATAACTTTGTCCAAGTGTTGTAATATTTAACATAAAACTATCATTTATTAAACTTCCACCAGAAATCATTGAGTCCTCTGAGTTAACGATTCCACCTGCAATTACTTTTAGTAATACATTTCCTAAAAATAAGGAAGATATTATACTTGGTATCGATATGAATAATAACTCGAATATAAATTGCATTATAATATGTATCTTAGATGTTCCAATAGATAAAAATATACCTATTTCATAAATTCTTTCTCTTAACCATAGAATCAAGATTAATGAAAGAACAACCATCCCACCTAACATAATAGAATAAGTCATTATTTTTATTATGTGTTTTATTCCACTCACTGACTCCAAAGACTCTTCAAACGCATTAGAATCTTTTTCAACAAAATACTTTGACTCATCAATTTTAAGCTCTTTCAATTTGTTTAAGGCTAAGTCTGTAGATTCTGCACTACCAGAATACATTAAAATTTTATTTGCGATTTTATTATTTTCTGATTTATTTAATATCTCCTGGCTTGTTGAATAATCTACAAACACCATATTTTCACTAAAATCCGAAGATAGCCCTGTATATGTTTCATGTTTTTTACCAGAAAAGATCCCTATAATTTTAAATTTATGACTTTTTATTTTTCCACTTTTTTCAATATCTAGTAATTCAAGATCAACTTCATCACCTAATTTTAGATTGTTTTGTTTAGCAAATTCTTCATGAACAATAATTGAATCCTTATCATTTTCTCCTATATTTTTACCTTCTTTAATTGTAAATACTCCACTACTAAATAAAATATTTCTTTTAGTATTATTTGTAGCTTCGAGTGAAACAACATTCTTAAATTCGTCAGATAAATCTTCTCTATTTATTCTTTGTTCTCCGCTAACTACTTTAGCATCTTTTAGCTTTGCTAATCCATCATATTGAATTATTTTTTCTTCAATTTCTTTTATTTTTTCAATATCTTTAAATTCATTAACATTAAAATAGTTACCATCTTTTTTTGTTATTGATATTGAAGAATTAGAACTTTCATATAAAGCCTTTTCTATTTCATCGCTTGATTTCATTATTGTTAAACAAGAATACAAGCAAGAAAGAACTATAGTTAATATGATAAAAATTATTAAAGTTCTATTTCTCTTTCTTGTAATATATGCTATAGCATTTTTTATCACTTTCCTAACTACTCCTTTCTATTTTCTTACTCCATAACTAATTGCATCTACTGGACAAGCATTTTTTCATAAATTATTCCTCCTTTATTTTTTTCACAATAGCATTTTATAGCTACTTTTAATATCATTCTACACATCTTTTATGAAACGTTGATGAAATATAATTTTTTATTTTTCCTACACTTTGAATTATACAGGAAGCCAGTCTGTAATTTGGTGGTATCTCCGTCAATCTGTTATTTATGCCTTCATCCTTCTTGACCAGCTCTTTATAGCGAATGGCATACATAGAATACCAATCAAGACAGGAATTGTAATAAGTAGATATGGTGACCAGATAAGCTTGCCAAAAATACGAAAAGTATTAGTTCTGAAAATATCTGTTGAACTTCCTACCAATGGTATTAAATCCAATGCTTTTTGCATTCCATAAGGAAGATATTCTGCAATCATCATTGGTCCATATACAACAGCCAGACTAAGCAGTAAGGTAAGTACATTATTTTTTACAGCCGCTGATATAAACATAACAATTCCGGCAAAACCTATTGCTCCAAGCAGTACAAAAGCATATTCATAAATTTCTGCCTGCAGCATATTCATAGGTGCAACAGCAATCAGCTTGATATTCTGAATCGGCATATCCCATCCAGCAGTTCCCATAAAAAACAACTGTGATATAACACTTGAAACAGCAAGTAATGCAAATAACTCCACTGTAAACGCTAAACCAGTAAGAATTTTGGCAAGAGCGATTTTCCCCCAACCATTTCGAGTCGTCAATACTAATGCACTTGTATTATCATGCCATTCGCCAGCAAATAAAGAGGATAAAACAATACCGAGAAACAAAGCCATCACAACTCCCAGATCCGCAACCGTACTACCAAGAAGCGTTGACCATCCTTCTACCCACTCATAATGAAATGGTTTTTCTACCTTTCTCTCTATCTGATGTAAAAACTCTTTTTCAGCTCCTACCTGACCACTGACATCCAAAAACTCATCAAGCACCTGCTGTCTTCTTTCATAGAAACCTGTTAACTTATCCGGATCAACATAGCTTATCATCGTTTTATAATTACTGGTATCTCGAAGCTCCGGATACAATGTTCCGAGCCAACTATTAACTATCTGCCAGTCTGTCTTTTCCAGTTCTTCCTCCATACCGTCAGCTTCCATTTGCTGATAATCACTTACTATTTGCTGCAAGGTTTCATCAGTCAATTCTCCACCAAATGAAAGTGCATATCCCTGACTATCCTTTATTACTGTATATCCATCAAAATTATTGCCAAAAGCACTTGTATAGTCATCTGAACTGCCAAAACCGAACCATTGAAACAAAAGTATGCTTCCAAAAATTACATAATAAACAAAACACAAAAACACACATATTTTAACAATTTTCTTTCGCCATAACTTTTTATGCTCTAACCAAAATAGTTCCATTCTATTTCACTCCTTCCTCTGTGGGAAAATAAAATAAATAAAGATCTTCCAATGTAGCTTCACAAGGAACCGCTCGCTCACTGGGCATATTGTCTGAAATAATACGCAATATAATTTCTTTTCCTTCGTGCCGTAAATTAGCAACCGTTGCTTTTGTCTGCCATTGTCTAGCTTCTTGTGGAGAAACAGAAAGCTCCCAAACCTTACCATTTGCCTTGTGAATCAACTCAGGAACCGTACCCTGCAATATAAATTTTCCTTTTTTCATCAATAGCACTTCATCTGCTATTGCTTCTATATCCGATACAATATGTGTGGAAAGAATTACAATTTTATCACCTGCATACTCTGAGAGCAGATTACGAAAACGGACACGCTCTTTCGGATCAAGTCCCGCAGTCGGCTCATCCAAAATCAAAATTTTTGGATTATTAAGTAACGCCTGTGCAATTCCTACTCTTTGTTTCATACCACCGGAAAAAGTTTTTACTTTTTTGTTTGCCACAAGGCTTAAATCAACTACTTCCAACAATTCAGTCGCACGTTTTTTTGCAACATTCTTCGGTATTCCTTTCAGTGCTGCAATATACATTAAGAACTCCATCGCAGTATAATTTGGATAATATCCAAAATCCTGTGGTAAATAACCCAACACATTCCGGTAATCTGCCCCCATCGAAGTTACTTCTTTTCCATCCAGCAATACCTCCCCTGAGGTTGACTCCAAAATAGCACATAGCATACGCATCAATGTTGTTTTACCTGCACCGTTAGCCCCCAAAAGACCATATACTCCCGGCTTTAAGGTTGCACTAACACAATCTACCGCTATTTTCCTGCCATACTGTTTTGTTAAACGATCAAGCGACAATTCCATACATTTTTCCTTCCTTTCTCATCTCTGCAATATAATGAATTTCATTTATAAAGAACATAGCAAAAATCAAAAATGTAACAATCCACACCCACACTGCTGATGTTTCATATAACCATGGCAATATTCTTGCTGACATCCCCCAACAAATGCAGGAACCCAGCATTACAATCGCACATATCTGTAAACTCTGTTTCTTTTGCAAACGGATCAAACGTAGCAACGCAACCATACACACTAAGTACGGAACCAGGCAGTATAGAACCATCTGTCCAATCTCTTTATAAGAATTTTGAAAATAAACTTCCATACACAAAAGAATTGTTATACACACCAAATTAGCAGCCCCAGCCAAAACCAGCTTTGCTAATGTGATTTGGGCACCAGAAGCTCTTGTTACCGCTTCAATCTCACTCATCCCATAATACTGGCTTTTAAAAATTGCTGGCATGATAGCCAATACAAACAGCGGCATAAAAATTGGTATATTCTTTGGCACGTCTGCAATGCTTGCAATTGTTAAACAAACTATAAATAACGTTACTGCCTGCAAACCAAATATTGGAATACCTTCAAAGCGAAATACATCTGAAAGATAGTGAAAGAAACCTGTCCTCGGTTCTGCCCTAGTCACTTCCTGTTCTCGTACAATTTCAGTGCAAAGCTTAATCGTTTCCTCTAATCTTTTAGGTTGTACTTCCTCTCCTAAAGATTGCTGTAAATAGCCCTTCAAATTTTTATCTTTCATTTTCCTGCTCCTTTCTCATAATTTTTAAAGCATTACGAACCCTGCTTTGTGCTGTTCGCATATTGCATCCCATCACTTTTGCAATCTCTCCAAAACTAAGTTGTTCTCCAAAGCGTAGAATGACTGCTTCCCTTTGTTCTGATGATAAAAAATTCAAAAAATAGCTTATCTCTGCCCTATCCTCTAGCCGAACTATGTCGTTATACTCATGCGCTATATTTTCTTCATCTTCTAATGGATAAAACTCAACCTTCCTACTTTCATCAATACATAAATGATTTGCAATCGTGTATAGATAAGCCTTAAATTTCTTTTTCCCTTTATATCCGGATAAATTCTTAAACAACTGCAAAAATGTTTCCTGAGTCAGGTCTTCTGCTTTTTCCAGATTGGAGCAATGCCACCTACAGTAACGTAAAATAGATGTATAATAGCGTTTTATCAATTCTTCTGCTACATTTTCCTTTCCAAGTAGAATCTGTTCCACTAATTCGTCATCACTCAACACGCATCAGACTCCTTTCCATTGAATATCTGTATATATATAATAACGGGTTATGCACTTAAAATGATTAAAAGATTCCTCATTTTTTCTTTTTTGCCCATCATAGCCACTGCGATACCCTCCTTCAAAATATGCTAAAGCCTTATCCCTTTTGCATAGATTTATCCACTTTGTCAAGGTGGCTATGTAAACAGTACCAGAGAACGCAAAAAAGCCGCCTACTCTTAAAATCAATAAGAATAAGCGGCTTTGTAATCTGCCTTGTCACCTCACGATTTCCTTCTTTTCGAACCTGTCGGAAATTCCGACAGGTTGAAATTTCGTCTAATTCACCCTCCTCATAAATATGCTTAATATGTTCTACTACATTTGTTCGAGAAGTTTGGAATAACTCTGACATCTGCTGTTGTGTCAGCCATACTGTATCATCTTCTATTTTAACTTCTATGATTGCTCAATTGAACAGTGTTTAAGTTCATTACATATTACTTGCTATCCCTGATACCTTATTCTTTCAACCAGCGTTTCCTTTTTCAGATTACTGCTTAAAACGAGGGAAAGTACAATCTGCAACAGACCGACCAAAAAAATCATAATAAAAATTGGTACGATTGGAACATGATAGATATTCATTCCAAATATTCCATTATGTTTTGCATAGGAAAAAAGTGCATAGCCGAGCGGCAGACCAATGATCAAAGCTACGCATATGGTACCAACCGTAAAAATCAGTCCCTGTAACTGCAGACATAAATTTAATTGTTTATTTGTCATACCCACAGCCTGTAATATACCATATTCATGCTTTTTTGTCGTAATATTCATGATCATGGTATTCGCCATATTCATAAACCCGATGAGTCCTACAATAGCCATAAACAGATAACAGCCAAGCTTCATCATGCTGCTTGCAAATTCGGCAGATTGTAACTGCGCATGATAAGTATCCATTTTTATATGCGAAGTATTAGAAATCAAAGTATTCAGACTTTGTTCTACAGATGCCACATCTTTTTTATCACAGTCCACCCACAGATAGCCATAGGCTGTTCCTCTCGGATTCATGGAATGATATACACCTTCCGGAATGACAAGATAAGTGTCCGCACTTACAAAAGATCCTGCAATCTTTCCCTGATAGGTATAGGTTCCACTTCCATTCTCAAAGTCAAATGCAATGGATTCACCCGGAGCATATCCATCTTGTTCCATCCACGTTGACCAGCCAAAGAAAATATCACCATTCTTTACCGCCTGATCATAGTCCATAGAGCCAATATCCCCGTCCTGGCGCATAAAATCAAAATCATTTTTACTCACAATATCAGCCGGAAATCTTGTTCCGTTCAGATTTACAGAGACAATCTCTCTCGTCATGACATCTGTTACTCCCGGAATGCTTTTGATTTCTTCAATCAGCGAATCATTCAATGGATCATCCGTCAGAATCGTATCCAGATTATTCTCCGGATATCTTTCATCATACTCAGCAGTATAGTCAAGCTGCAGTTCAAATTGTCCATGATTAACGGAAAGACGTGCTTCATGCTCCGTGTCAATATTTCCCACATAATTAGAGATAATCACAAACAATACGCAAGAAAAACCCATTGTGAGGATAGTACCAATGGTTCTTTTTGGATTACCCGTTACATTTGCCATTGCCATAGAAAACACGGTGACATTTTTTCTGCCATTTCGTTTTGCTTTTTTTTGTGTTTCTGCATTTTCTAAATACCGTGTTGCTTCGATAGGTGAAATCCGTGAAACAATTTTCATTGGTTTACGCAGTGCCAAAGCAACGGTAAGAAATGATACGAAAATACAGAGAAGCATAACAGGCAGGGAAAACAGAGGCACCTGCTGATTTTGAACTCCCATAGAGCCAGTTTGGGTTGATACAAGGTTCCCCTGTTCTACCAGCCAGTTAAAACCACATTTTGCAATCAGAAAGCCAAAAAGCAATCCAACTGGTATTGAAAAAAATGTCAAAAAAATGCCCTCTCTGAAGATCAGTTGTTTCATCTGCTTTTTTGTCGCTCCCAGAGCCTTGATTTTTCCATACTCCTGTATCTTGTTGGCAATACCGACCTGAAAAATATTATAAATGACCACAACAGAGAAAAGTACAATTGCAAGAATCAAAACCCCGCATACCGCAATCGTTTCATAACTCGGCTGCAAGACCCATTGCAAATAGAGATCATTGACTATAACGTTTTTTTCTTCGATCCCACAAGCTGCTGCAATCTGCTTTATAACCGAATCAATATTATTCATAGATACATTTGCAGAATTATTTAAAGTAAAATAAATATTATACTGTCTGTCATTCTCTGCTACGTGCTCATCATAAAACTCCTGTGACCCGAAAGCAACATAAGATGCCTCGATGGTATACTCATCCCGGTCATATAGGATTCCGCTGACAACAAATTCCTCCGGCTTATATTCTGACTGCATCCCTGCGCGGTAATCCAGTGTAACCGTATCTCCGACCTTTACATCATCATATCCCATTTCACTAAAAAATGCTCTTCCTGCGGCAATTTCCTGCGTTCCACCCGGATACTTTCCTTCCTTTAACTCATATTCCTTGTTATAGGGAAGCATTTTTCTTGCAGTCTCATCCATGCAGACAAAACCACCGTTTTCGTTGCCTTTTATGATACCTTCGGTGCACATAGTGCCTGTAGCATCTATTTCCGCACGGCGGTTTACTTCTTTTAACTGCGATCCGTCTGCTGCGACAAACAGACCATAATTGCTTCCATATGAGCTTGCCGCCTGACTTTTCTGTAAACGAATCATTCCATTTCCCACAGTACTGATAATCATAAGCAGCATCGTAGTCAGACATATGGACATCATAATCAGAATACTTCTTGTCTTGTTCTTTTTATCATTGCTATATGCAATCCTGCTTATTGTTTTCATCTGAAATCCACCACCTGTCCGTCCTCAATTACCAGAATACGGTCAGCGACCTGTGCAATTTCGTCATCATGGGTAATCATTACAATTGTCTGTCCATATTTTTTTGCTGTCATCTTAAGCAGGGCGATTACCTCATCACTGGTCTTAGAATCAAGATTTCCTGTCGGCTCATCTGCAAATATAATTTCCGGACGATTCACCAGTGCTCTTGCAATTGCTACTCTCTGCTGCTGTCCTCCGGATAACTGATTTGGCAGATTATAAATCCGGTTTTCAATCCCCAGTGTTGCAATAATATCATTTACATACGCTTCATCCACTTTTCTTCCATCCAGCCCCAGTGGCAGTACAATATTTTCCCAGACATTAACAGATGAAACCAGATTAAATGCCTGAAAAACAAATCCGATTTTTCTTCTGCGGAAAACAGCAAGGGCATCTTCCTTCATCCTGTATAAATCTTTCCCTGCTAAAGTAACACTGCCTTTTGTCGGGATGTCAAGCCCTCCAAGCATATGAAGTAATGTACTTTTACCGGAACCTGACTTTCCAACAATTGCGACAAATTCTCCCTGCTCAATCTGAATATCCACCTGATTAACCGCTTTGACCTGATTCTCACCTGCACCATAAAACTTACAAAGCTGCTTGGTTTCTAATATCACACTCATGTGTTGCCTCCTTTTCATTCTTCATCCAAATTGTATCAGGACAATCTTTCATTTCACTTTCAAAAAACGAGCAGAAGTCTTACAGAATTGTAAGATTTCTGCTCATTTAAAATTTAACTAACATATGGTAATTGAATCACAAACGTGCTTCCTTTTTTCTTTTTGCCAGAGGTTACCGTGATTGTACCTCCGTGTTTTTCGATAATTTCTCTCGATAGAAAAAGTCCGATTCCTGTACCACTCTTTTCCATGACCTCCCGGGAACTTCCTCTGTAAAATCGTTGAAAAATTTTGTGATACTCATTCTGCGGAACACCGATTCCCTGATCCTCAATTTCCATTCTTACAAGATCGTTTCTTTTTTGTAACCGGATAAATATTTTTGAACCACCCGGACTGTACTTGACCGCATTATCTAAAACGTTAATTACAGCTTCACCAAGCCATCTTTTATCCTGCATAACCATGCATGTTTCCAGCTCTTTTTCATAGTCAAAAACGAATTCAATTTCTTTTTCATCCGCTTTAGGATAAGTGCGGTTCACAGCAGATATGACAGTATCCATAAGCGGAAGTTTTTTCTTATTAATCTGAATCAGTCCAGTTTCCATCTTGGATATTTCAAGAAGCGACTGCAATAATGTCTCCAGTCCATCCAGAGCACTCCGACAACGGATACGAAACTCCTCCTGTTCTGTGGCACTTAAGTCATTCTGCATCAGCACACTAAAACATGTATCCAAAGCTGCAACCGGTGTCTTTAACTGGTGAGAAATATCAGAAACCATTTCTTTCGTGTTCTCCTTTTCTGCCCTTGCTTCTTCCTTTATCAACTGAATATGATGTCCGATTGCTTCAAGCTGGTCATTCAATTTTTCCAGTTCTGCATGATTTTCCGTTTTCAGTAAATCATCAAATTTATTTTCACGGAATCTGATCAGAATTTCTTCCAACTGGTCTAAAATTTTCTGATGACACGCATCTTCTTTTTTCTTCCAATAAAGTAAAAAAGTCAAAAGAAGCACGCATATCACAGTGCTTACAGCACCGGTCACCATAACCTGATGCCGGAATTGCGAATAAAATGCATTCCCTTTATTCCCCCAGTATCCATATTGCTCCAATAATCGCCTTCCCTGTTCGTTAGTTTCAATATCCTTATCCTTAAGCAATTCCGAAACAGCATCCAGCCCGGAAAATTCTTCCTTTGCAGCAATCTCTGTCATAAGATTCATTTTATATTTATAATCTTCATAAAACACATATGTGGTAAAGCAATTTAATATTGCAAACAATACTATGACAGGCACCACCAAGGAGAGCACTACTGTAATCTTCTTGCGATATCTCTTTGTCACTGCCTTACCTCCTGATTCCATATATACCCAAGACCTCTGATATTCTTTATATAGACCGGTGCAGCCGGATTGTCTTCAATTTTCTCACGGAGTCTTCTGATATTGACAGCGATTGTATTTTCATCCACAAAATCCCCTTCCAGATCAAACACATTTTCCAATATTTGTGTTCTTGAAAGAATCTGTTTCGGATTCTGAAGAAAAAAAGTCAGCATTTTCAACTCCGTTTTTGTCAGACTGATTTCACGACTCTTTATCAGGACTTTCATTTCTTCTGCAATAAATACGATATCTCCCGAAATCATCTTTCCGGCTTCCGTTTTCTCCTGTCTGCGACGGAAATGTGCTTCTATTTTCAAAAGAAGTACCGAAAGACTAAACGGCTTGGTAATATAATCATCTGCCCCTGCTTCATATCCCATGACCTGATCCATCTCCTGATCTAGTGCTGTAAGACAGATAATGTATGTATTATAATTGCATCTCATCCACCTTACAAATTCCAGTCCATTCCCATCCGGAAGATTCACATCACAAATGGTAACATCCACATTATTATCACTTGCAATTCTTTTTGCTTTTTTCACTGATTCTGCTGAAAAAACCTCATATCCGGATTTTTTCAGTGAAAATGTAATTCCACGATTTAAATTTTCATCATCTTCAACCACGAGTATACCTGGCATAGCATATGCACCTCTCTTTATTAACTATTCATCTTAAAATGCTTCAATGCCTCCACAATTGCCCTCTCCATATGTAGCCTTAGTCTCTGCAGATGTTATATCCATATCATCAAGTTCAATCGTGACATTAATGTAATCATCCAGCTTTTGTTTCAATTGGGACAAAAGAACTACTGTCTCCACATGGCACGATACCTTCTGATTGATGTCAGGTATTGTGCCCGTTCGCGGAAACATATCCTGACAAAACGGAAATATGTCCACACCTTCTGAAACCGCACATTCACAGATGCAAGCAGATGCAATCTGTGGCAAATTTGACATCCATATCACGGTCTTAACCATTGAAGTCTACGGGAACAAATCGGTATAAGATCTTTTCTACCTATATAATGCAAGGCAAGTTTACACTGTTGCCACCTGCCACTGTCTCGACAGTTGAGACAGTGAAGAACGCTCAACTTCTACACAATCCATCCGCTCTGACCTCTGATTGGCCATACACTCGCAGGGAGTTGAGTTGCCGGATTTCACCGTCTCGCCTCGGTATCCGTTCCTTATTTCTTTGTGTTTTCTTCTAATTCCAGCATGAATTTATCGAAGTCAGACATAAACAATCTGTCCTGGATGACACGGTATTTTTCAAATTCCGTCTCAGCATGAAGCTTTGCAATTTCTGCGGACACCTTGCCTGCGTCCTGTAAAATGCCATAATCAAACATTTCGATGAAGCTGTTGAGTCTCTTTTCCCAGTCCTGCATCGTAAGTGGGATATGTCGTAAGGTCATGTTTTCAGCAAAATCCAAGTATGCTGTCACCATACGATTCAGCTGCTTCATTTCATCCTGACTCAAATAATTCTTCGCAACCGTAACATCACTCTTCTTGATCTTTCCTTCCGGCGCATCTTCCCAGGTAGTTAATCCCATATGCTCCTTTGTATGATCAGCTCTTTCCACAATCAGCTCAGCTGCTGTATGTCCATGCACTGCGTAATGCATTTTATTCTGGACAGTCGAATAAAATCTTCTCGTCATTGCGGCATTTTTATCATAATCAATGGCTGTCGCATACAGGTCGGTGATCTTCTGATAGAACTTTCTTTCGCTGGCACGGATCTCACGGATGCGTTCTAACTGCTCATCGAAATACTTCTCTGTCAGATACGTCCCTCGCTTCAGCCGTTCATCATCCATCACCCAGCCTTTGATGGTGTAGTCCTTGGCGATCTGGTTTACCCATTTACGGAACTGCACCGCACGCTCGGAATTGACCTTGAAGCCTACGGCAATGATCATTTGAAGGTTATAGTGCTTGGTATCGCGTGTGACCTGACGAGAACCTTCGGTTTGAACTATCCGGAAATTCCGGATAGTTGAATCTTCCTCAAGCTCTGAATCAGAATAAATCTTCTTGATATGCTCATTGATTGTACGAACGTCCACATCATACAAGGTGGCCATCATTTTCTGTGTCAGCCATATATTTTCATCCTCATAGCGCATCTCTATGCTGTCCTGCTGATCACCTACAGAGGCAACATAGGTCAGGTATTCCGCTGCGCTGGAACGGATGGTTATCTCATCTTTTTTCTTTGCCAAATGAAGTGCCTCCTTACTTTGTCATAAGGTCCATTATGAAATGCCAATGTATCTTCAAAATTTTGACCTGGTTATTCTGCTTGTTGAATATACGGCACAATTACATCATAAAACTTCTTAGTCCAATCAGCGTGGAAGTTCGCCATCTGGAGCCAGTCGGTCTCATTTTCAATGCTTACGTTATTCAGCTGAATGAAAACCTTGGACGATTTAATATCGTCACCACGGTTCCACTGGAGCGTTGCGCCCAACGCTGATTCTATTTCCGCTTTATGTGTGTACAGGCTATCGAAGGCATCCTTGTTTTCTTGCTTATTGCCTCTGCCAAACACGACCTCTGCCCGCGCTGCATCAAAGTTTGCTACGCAGCAAAGATAGAATCCGCCTATACCAAAGAAGCCATTAATCCAATTATCCCTTGACGGATTAACATTGGAGAAAGAACCGTCCTCACCGTGCACTTTCTGGATAATCGGAAGCGCATATGTCCAATATTTTCTCCGGAGCTCGTAACAGCTGCCCGGCTCATCCTCATTAGCCGCATTTTCATCACGTAGATAAAAAATCAAATCAGAAGGATCTTCATTGTACAGTTTGAAGAGGCGACTAAGGACAGACAGTTTGCTCTGAGTGCTTGTATTTGTCCACACATAGATGCCGTCACCAATTTCCACTGACTTCGTGAATGCATCCGGATTAGTGTTGAAGTGAAGAGCAATATTCTCCTCCTCCGACATGGCCAGCTTTGTGATATTAGCCTTGTCCTCGGCATACAGAATCTGAATAACCTTTTGGAACATCTCAACCCAGCTCGTTACCGGCTGTTCAGTGTTCTTAAAGGCGAACTTTGCAATCAGTCGTCCGGTCAGCTCGTCCTCATCCTCAAGCGTATAAGTATCAAGCTGCTTTTCTTCCGGTTTGTATTCTGTGACAGGTGCTGCCCAGATTGAAAGAGCCCGACCCATGAGATGTTCGCTGCGTTCCTCTAGTTCTGCCAGTGTCCATTTCTCCTTTTTGGCAATCCAAGTATTCATGCGAATACCACTATCATCAAAACCATTCTGCATGGTTTTCTTTTCGGTGAATGAGCTATTACTGTATTTCGAGTTATAGGCCGTCAGTGTAAGATTTGCCATACGATGCAGCCACACTTCATGTATCTGCTCATAGTCATCTCCCAGTTCCTTCTGCCAAATCGGCGTAAGGTGCTGAGGCATGATGTGCTCAATGGAATAGGTGCCGTCATCACAGTGACGATATACATCCTTATCCTCCGATGTGCCGAAATTCTCGAAACGCTCAAGGATGTAAATCTTATTCTTGCTGTTCATCAGATAAACTGGACGCCCCTCAAATGCCACCTTAAACTCAACATCGTCTGGGAAGCGGGCACGCTCCTTCTTTGAGAGAAGCGCATACTTGAACTTCTCGACATAGTCATCCTCGGTGCTATCGTACCGGACAATTTCCCTGTGTAGCATGAGGAAAATCTTATTCAGAGCATTTGTCGGCAGATCACACATCGTCCTGCGGAACAGATAGTTCTCTGTCGTCAGGAAAATCTCTGTAACCTGCGTTAAAGTCAGTTTGTTTTCATTATATAGGCGCAGCACTTCGAGAAAGTACGGCCTTGTTACCGTAGTCTCCAAACGGTTCAGTCGATCAATGCAAGCGTCAAGTGTAGCACTGCCAGAATTACCCTCAAGGAGAATCTGGTACCGCTTTGCATAGGCCAGCATCTCGGCAAGGAGTGGTTCCGTTTCGATTTTTCCAAGCTCCACAAAGTCCTTAAAATTGATGTAGATTTTCTTCTGCTGCGGGATTGCCTGCTGCTTTACACTCAGGTAATCTCGGATGAAGGCACTTACATCATACTTCGTGCAAACCTCGATCTTATTCCAGTATTTCTCGTAGTAGGCCTCTTGCTCCTTGGACGGTAAGCCCATCAAAATGAAGTTCCTGATCTTGTCGCCCTCGCTGAGGTCAAGGCCGGTCGAGTTCAGGCTCTCGAAAATGAGCTGTGGATTGTCATCCATATCCAGACGGATATTTATAATCTCCAAACAGCAAATCGCATCATAAAGCTGGTCGATGGTGATTTCCTGCTTCTGAATCCGGTCATAGAAATAATCGTAGTTCACGGTCAGATTTGACTCGCGGATATGCTCAGTCGGATCTGAGAACAGCTTTCCAAAGGCGGTCTGGTCATTCTTTACCGGTTTGAGTTTGATACGAGTATCCTCCGGCTTCCACTTATCCACAAGGTATTCCTCAAAAATCCGCTGCTTCAGATTAGCGGTCTCCGGCACAATGACACCATTATCAATCAGGTTATACATGGCAAGAAATAACAGCGATACAGTCGTAAGACGCTGCTGGCCGTCGATAATCAGGAACTCCTCATTGTGGCCATCCGGATTGTAAACGGAAACGAGGCTCCCAAAGAAGTGACTCTTCCGGTGCCCCTTGATGATTTTTACAAGGTCATCGTACAGCTGCTTGCAGTTTTCTGTCTTCCAGTCATAATTTCTCTGATACACCGGGATGACAAAGCGCTTGTCAGAGCCTTCCATGTATTTTACGAATTTACATTCTGAACCTTTCATTCCGTATCATCCCTCCTCGTATTACTGAAGACCGGGATCGCTCCCCAGAGGAGTAATTCCGTTTTCTTTAAGCATTTCATTTATTTCATAAATTGAATTCTCTGCACAGGCTCCCATTACGCATTGATAAACGTATCCTTCGCCCTTCAATGAATTTAATTTAAAGTCAGTTTTACCAAGAAACATTTCAGCCTCCGGCAGTGGCAGCTTTAGTCCTACGCATAACGCCAGAACTGTCTGTACAGATGTTGGATACGCTTCATCATTTCTCAAACGCTGGATGGTCTTTTCTCCTACGAGCGAACGGTCTGCTAACTGTTTATTCGAGAGCTTTCTTTCTTTTTGTAAAGCTACCAGCGTTTCGGCAAAGGAACCGGGATATTTTCGCAGGGCTTCTGACCGACGCTTGGCGTTCTGAATCTGGTCGAGTAGCGTTCGGTTATGCGTGTTTAGTTCAAAGGAATACTCAACCTGATTTTCAACAGGAGCGGCGTTCCGCATGAACTGCGTGTAATACTTCGCCCCTTGATATTTCGATTGATAGCTATACCCCTTCGAGAAAACAACGCAACACTCATCCATGTGTGTGAGTGCATATTCTGACAGTGTCACATTTCCGGCTTGATTCCTCACTATATATTTCTCATTGTTGAGAACGAGGTGACGATCTGTAAAAACAAACTGACCGCTGTCAATTAGTTTCTTAAACTCGCGGTCGAAACAGTAAGCCTTAAACAAATCGGCATAAGGAATAGTGAATGTCTGATTCTTACCCAAGGCACCTGCTTCAAATGAATATCCACGAACATACTGACCATCCACAAACGGATATGCACCTTCGGCTTTGGAATACCCCAGATCCATCAAACGAACCTTTACGGCCTGTCTTGACACATCGAACAGCTCCGCCATTTCATCAATGACATTCTCATAGGCTGCAATGCTCGCATCATCAATCCCGCCATAAGCTGCAAGAAGCTGATTTGCCTTCAAGCACGTCGTTTTCGCAGGCATCAAGATTCTCGGAGCAACGCCTTTGGCTTGCCACTCCATCCAGTCTACAGCCTTCCATTTATCTGAATCAGTTGTGTTTGCAGCTATTTGGCACTGGATAGCTCTTCCAAGATTATCGTTAGCACCTATCATTTTCATCAACACATGATATGGCTGATGACGATACCAGTGAAAACACTCATGTGCCAGCGTAGTGCGCTTTGTTCCTACAGATCTCTCATAGGAAACACGCTGATCAAGGTATACGGTTCCGCGTTTAGCATTGCGAATTGTAATCTTCCTGTGCTTATCGAGAACATTCACGTTATCAAATATGATTGTCCCAAAATAAGTAAGATCATCCGATAGAGGTACATCCTCGATAACATGTAGCTTCATATCGCTGGCTATCGTCTCGATTGGAACCCTCATCGGTTTATCCAACGCATCCGGACAATACCTTGTCAGGAACTTCTCCGCCTCGTCTTCAAACTGGTCGCTAGAGATAATAGGTACCAGCTCTCCGGACAGGCGGTCATTATCAGATTCCTCTTGCATCTCACAGTTACCAACAGACATGATTCGGAACCCGCTCATATCAATACCAAGAGTGACCTGACAATGAATCTTAAGCCAGCGCTCATTAAAATATCCCTTGTGAGAAGCGGACGGCATTTCGACATCGCATGATGCAATTACATCGAATGCAATCACGCCATCTTCTGGCTGTTCAATATGGATAACATTCTCGATTTCCATATCAACGATCGACAGCCTTTTCGTGTCACCAGAACGTTCCTCTTGAATATAAGCTATGGCTGCGTCCCGTATATCGTCATAACGAGATTGGTCGATCAGTTTCTGCAGTGGACTTTCATCCTGTGCTTCATAGTAGTCCAACCTGCTGTCATTGAGTTCTTTACGAATTTCGCGCCAATTAGGCATGCACTTATCCATGTGTGCGATAAATGTAGCGTCATGCTTTCTTGTGATTAAATGTGTAAGCTCATGTAAAATAATATAGTCAAGGCAGGCATACGGTTTCTGGGCGAGCTGTAGGTTGAACCACAGCTTCTTTTTGCCTGTACTGCAGGCACCCCATTTTGTAACCATATATTTTGTTTGCCAAGAATCACATTTAAGTCCTGTCTGCGCTTCCCACTTAGGCAGACGCTTTTCTATTTCTTCCTTCAGAATCTTTCGATATTCTTCTTTCACATAAGCATCTCGCTGTTTCACGGTACTCTTAGCACTCATGGATAGAATAATATTTTGATTCTGAATCTCGAAGCGGTTCTTTTGATTGTCAGGCTTAAAGACAAGAAAGTACTGCTTTCCCCATATATACATCGTCTCACCTGAAACATACTGCCGCTTTGATGCTCTTGGCTGATCCTGAAATTGCGCGATAGCCCTCTTGATAAAGCCCAGCTGAGTTCTGACATAAGCCTCTATAGCTTTATCGTCCACGGATAAGGGCGCAGAAATTACCACATGTCCATCCGGCGGCTTCACCTGAAGGTGCATATTTTTTATATTCTTTTTTTGCACATCAATTGGGATACCGGAAATGACAATGCGCATTAAAACTCCTCCTGCTTCTCAATGATCTTATAGATGCGCTCCACTTCAGAGTCATCACCCAAAATCTCATAGAGTGCTTTCTTTATTCTTCGTATTACTACCTGATTATCTCTGAACCCAAACAGTGCCTGCTTTTTCACAGCTTTGTGGATTCTGATAGCAAGTTTCTCATCTTCTCCAGTGTTATCATAAATAGCCATGAGGGCCTTACTCTTGCGGATACTTTCCGGATATTTGTCGTTATCCTCTGGGCAATCAACATCCTTGGCCAGCTTTATATATTTCTCAAGCATCTCAGCGTAGTCAAGAACTCCTTGCTTACGCTCTTCAATGAGCTTATCAAGGATTTCTGACATCTTTGCGTAATAGCGTGGATTGACTGTGACCTTTTCGATAACCTTCTTACGGATGTTATTCTCGATTGCCTCTGCTGCACCTTCCTTGTGGCCGCTATCGCCTTCACCGGTAAGTGTCTCACCCTGCTTTGCTACGAAATCCAATAGGGTAAGATCATCAAAATCACCAATCTTCTCTGCATCCGCTGCCGTGATATAGTTATCGATCATCTTTCTCATATCAGGTTCATATGCCTTCAAATCGAGAAAGTCACCACTGACCGTACCGATGGTTTTCTTCAACTCGATGTAGAAAGTGACCTTCTTATCATATTCATTCAATTTGCCAGATGAGATGTCATCAATCAGATATGGTTTTGCTTCTGCGAAGGCTCTGACAAGACTGCTCACAAGACGATAGAGTTTTTCTCTCAGGCGTGCATAAATCTCGTCGCTCTCCTCAGACTGTCCAGATACGCCACAGAAATAATGGATGTACTGGATCTCTCCACGTGGTTCCTCGACGCCTTCACAGAGTTCCTCGACAGCATCATACACTTCCTCAAAATAGGATACCGTAGCATCATGGCGATCTTTGACAAGTCCTTTTACATCCTCCGGATCATATCCTTCAAAAGCGCCGGAAGTATAGTCCTTCATTGCGGTCTGGAGCTGTCCAAACAACTGCTTGTAATCCACGATATAGCCAAAATCCTTCGTATCATCATCAAGACGATTGACTCGGCAGATTGCCTGAAAAAGGCCGTGGTCTTGCATTCTCTTGTCAATGTATAGATACGTGCAAGGAGGTGCGTCAAACCCGGTGAGAAGCTTGTCCACGACGATGAGGAGCTTCATATTCGCAGGCTCCTCTACGAATTTGCGCTTTGCTTCCTTTTCAAATTTCTCCACCTTGACTTGAACCGATCCCGCATTCGGAAGATCAGATGGATCAAGTCCCAGCATCTTCAGATATGTCTCGTATTTAAGGAAAGTTTCTGTATCATCCTCGTCGCTGACGGTGTCAGTTCGCAATTCTCCCTTATTCGGTGTATAGGAAGATACGATGGCGCACTTCTTAAAGCCCATCTGCTGGAAAATTTCGTAATACTTACAGGCCGTAGGAATACCATCGGCTACAAGAATCGCATTGCCGTTTCCATCCATCAGACGCGGCTTCATATTAAAGTCCTGAATGATATCCCATGCCACCTTTTCAAGACGCGAGCGGGAGCTATACACCTTCTGCATCGTGCCCCACTTCTCCTTGAGCTTTGCCTTTGCACGAGAGGAAAGCCCTCTGGTCTTTACGTCGAACCACTGGTCAACACGATCCTGTGAAGACAAATCCTGTGGAACATCGCGGTATTCATAACGAAGATCCAGAACGACACCGTCGGCCACGCCTTCGTTATACTTGTAAGCGTGGATATATGTACCGAAAACCTCAATACTGATCTTCTTATCCCTTTTCAGCAGTGGAGTGCCCGTAAAGCCTATAAATACAGCATTCGGCATGATGGTCTTCATCGCCGTATGAAGCTTACCAGACTGTGTTCTGTGACATTCGTCAACAAACACCACAAGATTTCCTTTTGCCTCGAAATTGGCAGGGAGGGACGCTTTCAGCTCTTCTATGTACTTGTCATAGTCATTCTCTGTCGCTTCACCACCACGACGTCCAAACTTATGTACCAGCGAGCAAATCAGCGAATCATCATATACATTCAGGCGATTCAGCAAATCTTTACCGCTCTTGGTACGAGCAATATTCTCATCCACACCAGTGAATGTTTTTTCTATTTGCTCATCAAGCTCATCTCGGTCTGTCACGATAAGGACACGAGCATTAAGCTCCGCCCAATGTGTCAGAATCCATTTTGCAAGCCATACCATTGTCAGCGTTTTGCCAGAACCCTGTGTATGCCAAAGAATACCACCCATCGGTTTATCCGGATCTCTGTTTGGATTGTGAAGCTCCGTTCTCAGATTAGTAAGCCTCTGCTGGGTACGCTTGATGCCAAAATACTGATTGTACCGGCATACTTTTTTGATGCCTTTATCAAATACAACAAAATTCATGATAAGGTCGATAAAACGTTCCTTATCGAACATGGCATATATCTGCTTCAGGAGTTTGTTCTCTATGCCTTCGCAGGTTTTACTGATACGAACATCTACCGGATCACGTTCTTCCTCATGTTCTTTGAAACCGTCATCCTTCCATTCCATGTAGAACTTCTCCCCAGTCAGGAGTGTTCCATAGCGCAGTCCTTCAGATTCGTTTCCTGCCATGCAGAACTGTATCGTGGTAAAAAAGCTCTGTATGAATGAATTCTTTTGGTTTGTCAGATTCTGGCGAATACCCTCGGATACAGAGACGCCGCTTCGTTTCAGCTCTATAACTGCCACTGCTATACCATTCAAATAAACAACAAGATCCGGCCTCTTTTCCGATTGCTCAACGACCGTCACTTCCTCAGCGATGGCAAAGTCATTATTCAATGGATTAGCCTCATCAATAAGCTCTACTGTCACCGGAGATTTTTCTGGACTCTCGCTGACAGGAATGCCGTACTTCAAGCGTGAGTACACAGTCTTATTAGCATCATAAACTCCACGCGAAAGATTCCCGGCTTCCTGCTGAAGCTGCATAATAGCAGCATCAATCAGCTTGTCTGCATAGCCCTTCAGTCGAAGGTACTGGCGCAGACGATCTTCCTTGATGTTCTTATTCGGATAATCTGACAGGTTACCAATATACTGGTAGCCCAAGATCTCCGGTTCTTTAAAGAAACGGATCACTCTTTCCTGTGTTTTAATTTCGGCATCACCAATACTCATCTGACAGGCACCTCCTTACACTAACCTGACCTTGCCGGTCAGCAATTCGTCCATCATACCTTGTTTGATTTTTTGATACTTATCTAATTTTTCTTCAAGGACTTCGATTTCATCATTCATATCCGTTAAAACTTTGATAATAGCTTCTCTCTCTGACTTTGCAGGCATCTTGATTTCGAGTTTTCGGACATCAGCTACCGTCAAATTATGCTGTGCTCCAACTTTTTCATTGGAGAAAATCTGCTCTTGTCCGTCCTTGCTAGACAAATACAGCATGCACCAACTTGCCAATTCAGGCTCATACAGTTTTGCAATACCAACCGCTCCTCCAGCGAACGAAGTCTGCTCATTATCAAAGATTGCAACGTTTCCTATGCGCCCTGAAATTGATATCAGTAGACACACCTCATTCAGAAGGATCCTGGGATACTTTTCTGCTACATCATAGGGAATGAAAAAGTCTGTATTGTAATTGATATCAAACGCCTCAAAATCCTTATTTTGAATGAATGGGATGGTTCCAATTTGTGGTGTAGTCACAAGCGACGGCTTAATCTCTGCGCTATAATCAAATCCTGTTTGCTTTGTCACTATATAGCAGAGCCGATCTAGAGTCGTCACTCTCCAGTTTCCATCAAATCCACTTAATCGTTTCTTTCCAGTTACAAGCATTTGCATTGTTCCTTGGCGAATATCTTTTTTCTTACGAATAATTTTTTTCAAATCTATAATTAGTGTATCTATATCCGATAAAACTTCTGCTATTGATTTTTGTTCAGATATCCTTGGACAAGGTAGAACTACTTTTGAAACTTTCTCCTTATTTAGGTTCTGAACACTGCTCCCAGCTGCCATTGCAACATACTGTTTCATTGTCAAACCCGAACTAAGCGCATAATACAAATAGTCTCTATCAAAGACTCTGTCATATTTTTGAATGACGAGCCAACCATCATGAATGCAACCCTCGATATTCATGATATATGGACGTCCATAGCTCATCGAATTAGAGAGAATAAGATCACCTCTGAATACCATTCTAGAACATGAAACTCCCTCTGGTACGATTTTTTCTTCAGTTGATTTTATGAATTTATCTTCCTCACCTACGTCGCCAATTTTTATCCAATTAACACCTTGATCACTTGTCGTCAAAAATGCTTGAATAGGTCTTGGTGAGCCGCCTCTAAAAATCTGTGCATAATTTCCTAACGTGATTACACTCCAATCATCAGGAATATATGTTCTTAAAATTGCATTTACCATTTGAATCCCATCCTTTCAAGATGAGACTTTACCTTTGCCTCATATTCAGTAGTGACTTTGTCAAGCTCCGGCAGTGTATCCTCGTATCTCTCAGAAAGTTCAATAATCCTACTCGTCAAACGATGGGAAATCGCAGTATACAAATCACTGATTCCAAAGAAAATGCTATCAAACCACTTTTTGTTCACAAGCAGATCTAGAATTTCGTTATCTGTAAATTTTTCATATCTTGCCCGGCACTTTTCATCCAGAGCCTTGTTCAGCTCTTTGACAACCTTATTGTAATCTGACACCTTGCCACAAAGATCTAAAGCTGCCTTCAACTGGTTTACGTCATCCTGCAAGCTCTCAGGTATGCATTCTTCTGTACGAATAATACGTAACCGATAGTCAATAGAGCTCTTTGTAATTTTTCCATTTTCGTTGACTGCACTCTTGCAAAGCGGATGCCCCACAAGATACGCTTCCAGCCGCTTCTTTGTATTGACAAACTGGAGATCCATGCGGATCACTTCGAGCTCTATGGTTTCTTCTGTTTCAATCGTGCTTGTCAACTCAACTATTTTGGCTTCGATATCCTTCGCTTTAACTTTCCCGTTCTCAACCACATCAGCAAGAGCAGATTCTTCGTCCGCACTTTCAATCAGATCAGAAAGCCGAACTTCCGTCTCGTCAATAATGCTCTCGGCTTCTTCTATGGCATTCTTCTCTTCACGGAAAAAGGCATCTACTACAATAGATTTCGGGAGCAAACGACCTTCCCATCCGATGACCTTCATTTCACCCTTATTCTTTCCCTGCGTAATCTCTTCCTCGATATTGTCTGTCGCTCTGGCGTTGGTGTAGCCATCCGATTCGCTTATGATAAGCGACACATCATCGTTCATGACCTCATTCCAATAGGCCAGCAACACCTGATATACATCATATTTGTCAATCAGTGTCAGGTGTTCAAATTCGGCAATGATATCTTTAGCAAGACTTACAATCAGCTCTCTTGCAACCACTTCTTCATTAAGGGCAGAAAGAACCGGATATTCTTTTGCCTTCCATGCAGCAAATGCCTCATCGAGTTTCTCACCATACTTCGAGAATTCAGTATTTTTATATATCGTTTGTCGAATACTTTCGTGCTCAACATTCAAGCTGTAGTATTTTTCGCTAATAGCTGACAGCAGCTCTGATTTCAGCGAAGGAAATACTTTCCAGTATTTAGATAGACCATCGATGTCAATCGCAGGAATGCCGCCATGAATATGGGCATAAATATCCTGAATATCCTCCGGATCTGTGGAGTCAATATATCGGGTGATGTTCAGGTTATACTCATTCTTCTTTTCAATTTCATCATTGGGTACGAAACGCGCATACTTAGGATCTGTAGTAATCTGCTCATTAAAGGTAGTAATGATTCTGTAGATATCGCGTTCTCTCAAACGATTCTTATTGCCATCCTTAACATACCCACGGCTAGCATCAATCATAAAGATGCCCTGTCGGTTTGCAGCACCTTCTTTATCAATCACGAGTACACATGCAGCTATTCCAGTGCCATAAAACAAGTTTGCCGGAAGGCTAATAATGCCCTTGATCCAATGTTTCTTTATAATAGTTTCTCTGATGGTAGCCTCTGCATTTCCACGGAAGAGGACTCCATGAGGCAAAATAACCGCAGCCTTACCATTTGACTTTAGAGTTTTAAGAATATGCATAAGCCAAGCATAGTCTCCGTTCTTTTCCGGAGGCATATCCCCATAGCCCTCAAACCGACCATATTCTTTACCGGCAATTCCATCGCGCCAGTTTTTCATGGAAAAAGGCGGATTTGCCACTATGTAATCAAAACGCTCAAGTACGGAGTTATCCGATTTATCCATATACTGCGGATTTGAGAATGTATTACCGCTCTTGATGATAATTTCAGCCTTACGGTGCAGAACAGCATTCATCTTAGCAAGACCAGCTGTTGTGCTTTCTTTTTCCTGACCATAACCCATAATTGGAAATGGCGCTGCATCGATAGCTCGAATCAACAAACTACCACTACCACAAGCCGGATCGCATACCGTGGCGCTAGCATCCGTGCAGTGACTAATGCCTACTACATTAGCAAGAATTCTGGAAACCTCTGCAGGCGTATAGAATTGTCCCTTGCTCTTTCCGCTCTCTGTAGCGAATTTACGCATTAGATACTCGTAGGCATCGCCGATGATGTCATCACCTTCTGCCTTGTTTCGAGAGAAGTCAAGTTCCGGACGCTGGAAGATAGAGATAAGATCAGTCAATTTATCGACCATTTCTTTACCGCTTCCCAGCTTCTTCTCATCATTGAAATGAGCAATATCAATAACACCCTTCAGGTCAGTGTTCTCGTCAGCAAGGCGAGCTATGATTTTATCCATGCCCTCGCCGATGTTCTTTTTTCCCTTCAGAGCAATAAAGTCGTCAAAAGAGCAGCCCGTTCGCTTCTCTGGATCTGGATCTTTATCATGTGCCTTATCAAAGACCTTAATGTCTTCATATGCTCCTTTATTCTTAAATTTATCAGTGACATACTTCATGAATAAAAGTGTCAGGATATAGTCCTTATACTCTGAGGAATCCATACCTCCGCGAAGTTTATCACAGCTCGCCCACAGCGATGCATATAATTGCGTTTTCTTGACAGCCATCTTTGTCTGCTCCTTGTCTAATGATTTTCTTTGATTTTCCTCATGAATCAGTCAGCGCTTTTACCGCTCTTAACCCATTCATCAAGTTCGGAAATTTTAAACTTCCACTGTTTCCCGATTTTTTGAGCAGGCAAATCTTCTTTGCCATTTCTGATCCAGCTACGAAGAGTGACTGTTTTGATTCCTAAATATTCCGCAGCTTCATCTATGCCTATCCATTTGTCATTCATGATTTCTTCCATGCTCTCACCTCGTAATTTGAATCTGAATACAACCCATCTATTTTATTATAAATCATAAATATGTTTTTTCAATAGTTTTCTGTTATTTGTTGATATTATTTTTTATTTGTGCGTTCTCAAATTTCCATGCCGGACACAACTATGTCCGGCCTTTTTTTGCCCTTTTTTCAATGTAAAGCTCATCTTGGCCTTCTCGTTTCTGCCCATCAGCACTGCAAAAAACGGACATGCCTGTGTCTGAGGTTCCGATCCCTAAAAATGGCATACTTGCTTTAGCACGTGGGAGCCATCTGCGCAGGGTGTTTCCGGTTCCACGTGACTACCGACGACAATCAAATACTGTACCGATAACCGGAAGTGAGGCGCAGCCGAAATGGAGTAATCCTTCGGTATGCCCTCACGCCTGTGGTCTGGTTTTGCATGTCTGGAGCTCTCCATTTCGGCAAAAGCCGAAGGAGGGCTTTCATTATGCAAAACAATGACAATCAGAAGACTTACTTTATTTACGTTCGCAGCACCGGCGAAAAGGTCCCGGTCACCAAGGAACAGCACAATTCATTTTATAAGGAAACCGACCGCATTCGCCACAAGGAGCAGGATCACGGCAGGTGCATGTGCCCATATCGCTTCATATGGAGATGCGATGGCGACTGCCTTGACTGTGAATATCACGCTGCTGGAGACATCACCTCTCTGGATCAGCCTCTCTCAGATGGCAGCGGCACCCTTGGCAACTATATTTCCGACCGCAGTAAACCTATGGAGGAAGTCTTCGCCGATCGTATGCTGTTGGAGCAGCTTTTTGCCAGACTGCGTGAGCTCGATCCGGATGCTGATACCATCATTCAGTGCTGGCTTGATGATTACAAGATCTCAGATCGTGCAATCGCTGAAAAGCTCGGTCGCCCGCAGCGTACCTTCGCTGATCAGATGAAGAAGATCCGCACGGAGCTCCGTAAGGTCCGTGGCCATTAATCCTACATATCGTATGTAGCAATTCATCCCTCTTGGCATGCCATCAACCGATGCCCGGAGGGATTTTATATTTTATCAACTTTTCTCCGCTCAAATCCGCCACTCATCCCCAGTGGAAGGTGTAAGGCACGAAACAACAAGCCTTAACCATCACAGAAACGGAGGTAAAGCAAATGAAGAAGCCCTACTTCGATTCAGGCGGTAACGACACAGAGCTGATTGCAGTACTGAATGCAATCTCCCACGTATCCGCAAGAATGGCGAGAAACATGACAATCCTCGCACAGCAAAGACAATCAGAGAAAGGAGAACGTCGCTATGAGCAAAATGAGCGATATGGCTATGACCATCGAAGAGCTGCGCAGTGCAGCCGCTGCTATTAATGAAGCAGCCAACTGGTTAGCAGAACAGTTTGGTGGCACTGCTGACAGCGCACCTGTCGAGAAGCCTGCTGCCAAGGAAGAAAAGAAACCGGAGCTGAAGCTTGAGGATGTACGAGCTGTCTTAGCAGAGAAGTCCCGTGCCGGGCATACCGCTGCTATCCGTACATTACTTCAGAAGTATGGTGCTTCCAAGCTATCTGCTGTTGATCCGAAGCACTATGAAGCCTTGTTAAAGGATGCGGAGGTGCTTGACGATGCCACCTAAAGGACACGCTATCTTATCTGCTTCCTCTTCGGACCGCTGGCTCCACTGCCCGCCTTCCGCAAGGCTCTGCGAAACATACGAGGATAAAGGCAGCAATTATGCTGCGGAAGGCACTGATGCTCACGAGCTTTGTGAGTACAAGCTAAAGACCGACTGCATCATCATTGCAGATGGCACCTTGAGAATATGCGATTACAAGCATGGTCTTGGTGTACTCGTAGATGCGACTGACAATCCTCAGATGAAATGCTACGCGCTCGGTGCTCTGGAGCTCTTTGATGACATCTACGACATTGATAACGTCAGCATGACCATCTACCAGCCAAGGCGTCAGAACATCTCCACCTTTGAGATTTCCAAGGATGAGCTGTACAAGTGGGCGGATGAAGTGCTGAAGCCGACCGCAGATCTTGCCTTTGCAGGAGACGGGAACTTCCTCTGCGGCGAATAGTGTGGTTTCTGTAAGGCCAAGCACAAATGCCGTGCCAGAGCCGAGGCCAATCTCACACTGGCTCAGTACGATTTCAAGCTCCCAACTCTTTTAGAGGATTCGGAGATTGAATACATCCTCTCCCGTGCAGATGAATTAGTCGTCTGGGCATCTGATATCAAGGAATACGCTCTGCAGCAGGCCATCAGCGGAAAGGAATGGAACGGCTGGAAGTTAGTCGAAGGAAGATCCAACCGCAAGTATTCCAATGAGGAAGCAGTCATCCAGGCAGTTACGGATGCCGGATTTGATCCATATGAAAAGAAGCTCCTTGGCATCACTGCCATGCAGAAGTGTCTTGGAAAATCCAGATTCGATGAGCTGCTTACCGCCTATATCGAAAAGCCCCAAGGTAAACCGACGCTCGTGCCGGAGAGCGATAAACGTCCGGCAATGAACAATGCCAAAACTGATTTTATGGAGGAAAATTAAATGAACAAGAATGTAAAAATCAACAATCCTATGAAGGTAATCACTGGTCCTGACACTCGTTGGTCTTATGCGAACGTCTGGGAGCTGAAATCCATCAATGGAGGTACTCCGAAGTACAGCGTATCTCTGATCATCCCGAAGTCTGATACCAAGACCATCGCCAAGATTGAAGCTGCCATTGAGGCCGCTTACAAGGAGGGCGAGGCCAAGCTCAAGGGCAATGGTAAGTCCGTACCTGCCCTCTCTGTCATCAAGACGCCCCTTCGTGATGGTGACATGGAGCGTCCGGACGATCCGGCCTACGCCAATGCCTATTTTGTAAATGCCAATGCAACCTCTGCTCCTGGCATCGTGGATGCAGACCGCAATCCAATCCTTACTCGTTCCGAAGTCTACTCCGGTGTATATGGTCGCGCCAGCATCAGCTTCTATGCCTTCAATAGCTCTGGCAATAAGGGTATCGCCTGCGGTCTTAACAATCTGCAGAAGATTCGTGACGGTGAGCCTCTTGGTGGCAAGGCATCTGCTGAGTCTGATTTCGCATCTGATGAAGATGACGATTTCCTGGATTAATGGAGGTGGCGACTATGGAAATGTTACAGACTATTCTCGTTGTTGTTCTTCTTGCAATCTGGCTGTTGTTCAGTGTGGTATTCCTTATCACTGCAATCCAGAATCTCATCAATGATCACAAACGTGAGATTCGCGAACAGGAAAGTGCTAAGCGCGATCTTGAATATCACGAAGCTCGCATGAATTTTTACGAGAAGACAAACTAATCTATCGAAAAAGAATCCAAGGAGGTGGTGGGAGCATTCTCACCATCTTTTTGGTAGAAAGGACAATCACTGACGACCTTTTATATTCTTACCGGAATGCCCTTCATCAGAATATTCTTCTACAATCTTCATATCTTGAAATTCTGCATATTTTCTTAGCTTGGTCCTTCTGTGCATCAAGACTATAGCCATCAACCTGAATAGCCGTAGATACACGAGTATATATGTAACATCTTGTTTTCTTCTTCAATAATCTCACACTCCTATTTCGGTAATACTAATGGCGAATTTTTCAATAATCCTACAATAACAGAGTTGTATTTGGCTATTCCGTAATCCTCAACGATGCTTGTTATTCTAGCCCCGGCATCCTTGGAAGAAGCACCACACAGAAAGACTCTCTCATCCGTCGTTCCATAGTCCAGCACGATAAACCGATCATGGAATATACCACCAGTCTTCTTCATTGACAGTTTTACAGTTGGATATTCCTTACGGAAATCCATATATTCTATGTTGTGAAGTTTATTATTCCCAACATTATCGCTAAATAAAATAATATTTACTCCTGTCGGAGAATTCTTAAGATGTACCAGCGTTCTTAAACCAATGTAATTATCAACCACATATATTGATGACTTTGCCTGCCTGTAAATAGACTCGTAAACCTCATCCGCACTACTAAATTTTGCATTAAACATAAGCCATTTTTCATCATCATCTGAAATAAAACTGTTCATCATATCCGCAAGTTCAGATTTCGTCACTACATCCTTCAAGCCTTCTGCAACATCAGAAATCTGTTTTTCAAGAGATATCATATCAGAATTGATTTTACTAATTTCAATTCTGTTGTTAGCAGTCTCCATGCTTAACTGAAGTAATTCTCTCTGTCCGATTAAATCACGATTTTCTAATATGTAATCTTTCATTCTTTTAAAAGTTCTTACCAAAGCAATGCTTTGTCTTACCGCCAATTCTCCTTTTAGCACCGTCATTAACATATATACACCTTGTTCCGTAAAAACATAAGGATTACTACGGGATTTGCTGCTTATATTTGCGGTCACAAAATGTGACCGCAAATATTCAACTTCATTATCAGATAATTGAAACATCATATCGTTCTGAAATCTTTCAATATTTCTTTTTACCTGCTGATTAAAAGCCTTAAGTTCATATCCATATACTTCAGCTAAATCTGCATCTAATAACACTTTAGTTCCTCGAAATTCATATAATTTTTTCTTCATAAATTCTTCATTGATTTCAATTACCGCAATTTCTTCTTTCCTTTTATCTTCTGCCATAAAACCCTCCATACCTTTTGTATTTAAAAAATCATCCGCAAATCTCATATGAACATACTGCTGACGTAAGCAATATGTTCTAATTTCCATTTTCTTTTATCTTGTCATAATACGCTTTATATCTGTAAATCGTTCTCTCACTGACATTATTCCTTCTTGCAATCTCTATCATAGTCATTCCGCTTTCATAACCGGCAACAAAATCGTTGTAAATTGCCATCCATTTTGCATTGTGCTTCTGCCTTCCGCTTAATTTACGATTTTTATAATATTCCAATTCTTCACGTAACTCAGTGTTTTCATTTTCTAATTCTTCAATTCTTTTTAATGCTTCCTCAAGTGTTATAACCTTCTGCACTTCATTGCTCCCCCGTTTATGTCATTTTCGTTTTGTCTTTATTATATATTGCTAATCAGTATTAGTCAATTTGATTTTGTCATACAGAAACACTTTTCATATTCATCATGCAAATAAAATACCGCTGATATCTTTTGCAAGCTATGTCTTTCCATAAACTCTCTGCCTGAATATTCCTAATCAACTCGTTTAGATCCCATTTTTGTTTTAAAGCCGCTCCATATTTTAGAATCAGGGATGTTATTACATCTGCACATCTCTCAAAGGCAGCATTCTCTTTTGCATCTTCATAATTGCTAATAAAAAAGTCTTATCTGGCATACTCCTTATGGGGTGATTTATATGGATGAAAATATTATCAATCACCTTGACATTACTAAATTAAAAGAAAATAGACAAAAAATTATAGATATTCTAAATTATTTATACGATTTAGAATCAGCAATATGTAAAGATGATCCATCTGCATTTGACTTAATCAATAATGATGATAATAAATTGGGAACAAACAAATATGCTGATTTTATAGAAATGATTATTGATGCCAATGCTATTTTAATAAAATTTAATAATATTCTCACACAAAAAAATAGGGTGAATTTTCACCCTATTTGATAATCGCTATCTGTTTTTCTGATTTTATTTTACATTCTGCCTTAATTGTTGATTTCTCATATTCCTCATCAATTTGTTGCCATAAGCCAGATATAACAATTAATCCTTTATGCCCTGTGTCATAAATTCTACTACGTTCTTTTCTAAATAGTTCTTCATTTTCAAATACTAAACGCAGGTAATATCTATTATTAGGCAAAAATGGGAAATTCATTATAATTGCCTTTTCATTATTTTCATAACGAAAAAAGTTACATTCAACTAAATGATAGCCCATAATTCCATCTTCGTACTCTGAATAGCTTCTTACATCCGCTAATATGTCTTTTATTTTTATTCCATTATATTCATCATTTGGTGGTGTATTCGTTGCCATTTTATATATTTCTTTTATGGTTTTTAACCCCTTTTTTCCAAATGTTTCTTCACCACTTCCAGTTCTTCCACTAATGCATGTTTTCTTTTTAATAGGTTCTTTTTCTAAATCAATTAATACATCAGGAAAATTGAATAAATTTGCATCATATTCCGTATTATCAAAATGATTATATATTGATCCACAACTACCATTATGTGACGGCTTTCCAGATGCTTTAAAAAATGCTGAACTTGGATGTTCTGGATTATATATAAACATTCTTGCCTCACAATATGGATTTTTGCAATAGCAACGTACCCCTTTATATTGCACAATGTCAGAAGCATTAGCATAAATTATTTTTGTTCTTTTTTCATCTTCAAATGCATAATCCATTACTATTTCCTCCTTATCATCTATTACATTAATTATAGCCACAATATTTTTTACATGCAACGATACAAAGCAGATTAATAATTAATTTTTTATAAAATCCGATATCTTATATTAAATGCTACTTCGATGGATAGCATCTTCACCAAGATTATGGAATATTTTCCCAACTAAAAAAACAGACGCATCTCTGTATCTACTAATTTCATTTTTTCTTAGTAAAAATATTTAGGCGTGAATTTAAATTTCACTACCTAATACGCTTACATATTCAATTAATGCACATCTTGTTAATTGTGCTGTAGTAAAAATATTTATTCCTTTGCAAAATTCCTTTCATTGTTCTATTAGTTGTTTTGAAATAATCATCAAATATGTAACCATTTCTTTATCAAAATCATTCTTTATGTGCTCTATTATACCCATATACATATCTTTTTCATTTATATATTTGTTCATATAATTAATTAATGCCACTTCACATAATACTTTTTTATCATACAAGCTTGTTTTTATTACATCTTTCCAGCACTGCATTACACTTGTAGGAATTTTTATATAAAATGTTTTAGTATCATCATTTATATATCTCCTTACCTGTGCCATTGCTTCTCCAGCCTTTTGCTGTTCTGCATTAACACTAACCTTATTTTTATATGCTTCCACCTGTTTACTTAGCTTCGCATTTTCTTCTGTCAATTTTTTTCTCTTCATTGAAATTTTGAAATTCCTTATATTCCATCTTCGTTATTATTTCTTCATTATCTAAAACAATACGATTTAATTTATATGCTGTCTGATCTAATACATAACCAATTTTTTGATTTCAACGGTGCCATTTATTCCGATACCGGTGAAATCATCGAGTTTCATGACAGAAAGCTGGATGCTCTGGAGGATATCATTGAATCCTCCAATGGCAAACCTGTCCTTGTAGCCTACTGGTTCAAACACGACCTCTCACGAATCAAAGAGCGTTTTGATGTGAGAGAAATATAGTCCAGCAAGGACATCACCGACTGGAATGCCGGAAAAATCCCGGTCGCAGTCATCCACCCTGCATCCGCCGGTCATGAACTCAATCTACAGGCTGGCGGTTCCACCCTTATCTGGTTTGGGCTGACATGGTCACTGGAATTATATCAGCAGACCAACGCCCGCCTTTGGAGACAGGGACAAGCCTCCAGAACCGTGGTGATAGAGCATATCATCACAAAAGGAACCATTGATGAGCGTATCTTGAAGGCTCTCTCCAAGAAGGAGCTGACACAAAACGCCCTTATCGATGCGGTAAAAGCAAACCTATGACAGTCTTTGACAAAACACGACAATCCGTGCAAATCCGAGGGAAATAAAACAACTCGGAGGTAAAGCATGAACGCAAAAGAATATTTATTACAGGCTCGCTATCTTGATGAACACATCACCTCAAAGACTCAACAGATTGCATCCTTAAATGATCTTGCTACCAAATGCACTTCTACTATTTCAGATATACCGAGAAACCCCAACCATGGTGGCTCCAGAATGGAAGATGCCATTTTGAAAATCATTGATTTGGAAGATGGCCTGAAGAAAGACATCGAAAAGCTTGTAGATTTAAAGAAAGAAATCATGGGTGTTATCCATACTGTTCCCAACGTAGAATACCAAATGCTACTGGAAAAACGCTATCTCTGCTTCATCACTTAGGAACAGATAGCAGTGGATCTGAACTATTCTATACAGCACATGCCCTGCTTCAAAAGACCTACACCACCGACTTTCTTAACAAGACCAGAGTTAAAAATAACGGGCTTGTTCCTCAATACTATGTAGAAGGCGACCACGAAGCCATTATTCCAAAGGACATTTACCTGCAGGTACAAGAAGAACTTGTCCGCAGACGAGTGGTAAAAACCAGTGCCAATAACAAAAAACGAAGCTATAGCTGCAACCACTGCTTCTCACAAATCGTCATCTGCGGTGAATGCGGTGAAATGTTCCGAAAGCTTCACTGGAACAACCGTGGCGTCAAGTCCATTGTCTGGCGTTGCATCAGTAGGCTGGAGTCCACAGGTTTGGAATGCCACGCTCGAACCATCAATGAGCTGGTTCTTCAATATGCCGTTGTCAAAGCCATCAATCAAATGCTTGGTGACAAAAGCAATTATCAGGCGCAGCTCCAGCTTAACATTGCCGCAGTTATCCGGACATCACAGGCAACAGCCATTGACAGCATTGACGAAAAGCTGATGGCGCTGCAACAAGAACTGATTCAGAAAGCCAACAGCAAAGAGGACTACGATGAAATAGCGGATGAGATCTTCAGGCTCCGAGAACTTCGCCAGAAAACAACCGTCGATACTGCTGCAAGAGATGAACAAATAAAAAGAATTAACGACCTGCAGGATTACATTTCGCAGCAGACCGCCCTCCTTACAGAATTCGATGAAGCATTGGTGCAACGCTGGATCAAGCAGATCACCATCTGGGATGACCATATCACCGTCGAACTGAAATCCGGTGTTAGTATCGATGTTGATGCATAAGTCCCATAGACGCATGAAACCCTCTATATGGCTGACAAAATTCATTTCATTACGAGTAGTCAGAAAATCAAGCATTATTAAAATAGCCCCACCACTGGATTTTTTACTCCGGTAGTGAAGCTTTTTTTTACTTAGAAAGCATCTGATATTTCCTGTGAATAAACTCAATGATAATATCCTTAAAGGCATGGACGATTTCTATTATGACATCATCACTTACCATTTTGCTGTTCTCAGTAACCAATGCAACTTTCGCTGTATCGATTTTCTCTTCTGCACCTTGAACTTTCTGAATGATCTTGTCTGTCTGCGCTTCCGTCATACTGTTCTTCTTTTCTTCTGTCATTTGAATGACCTCCTTATCTTTGATAAGGTTATTCTAGAGCTTTTTCATTAATTTCATTAAGAACGAAAATCAGGATTTTTATTTGCCTGTCTTAACGCTGTGTATATTTCTTTAACATATCTAATTCTTTTGTTTGTCCAGCTCTTATCCGATACAAATATCTGAAAAACATCATACTCTTCCATTACCAAAGCCCAATCCTCAACGGTCGTATTCTCAACAAACCATTTCCTGATATTAGTTCCTTGATAAGTCATACGCATCAACATTGATGATACTGTCACTAGTGCTTCTCTGTATCGAGCTTCATCCGTTTCTGATAAGTCCAGAAATGATGATACAAACTTTTCTCGGATAAGAATCATACGACTGTCTGTATGAATTATACCTCCCGTATATTGAGGCGGTAGTTCAGATATCAAGCCTACCGATCCGCAGAACAAAGAACATTTTCGTTCTACATCTTCAATATATTTTTGACCTGTCCTATCCATCTCAACTGCAACGTTATAGTAAAAATCAAAAGCATACTTCCATGCAAGTGTATATAAGGCTAAAGAACCAAAAACCATACCTTCTGGTCCTTCCTCAGATTTTTCTTTCATGGTACGAATAACATCATCATATTCATTAGCATATTCGATGAAGATTTGTTTTGTAAAATTTTTACTCAATATTCTATTGTCTGTAATTGCAGAAACAAGCCTCATATCATGAACATTATTTATCTCCCAGTATTGAAAATCATTAAACTGATAACCTTCTATTTTTTCTTTAATATCTTTCATATTCGGTGAAAGCAGACCATCCAGTTCAATTCCAATTTGTTCTTTCCGTGTTAGATATTCTTGCATACGGTAATCATTTATTTTTTGAACCGTCCGTTGATGTAACATTCTCTCATCATCTAATTCTGGAGATGTCATATGAGCTCTCAGTGAACTCTTCTTTGCCGTCGAATCATAGGCAAATTTACAACATTCAAACAATATTTGCATTACTAAATCATCGAGGTCAATTCTATCTTCAAGCAAAAAAAATATATACTTATCAGGAAGCGTGCCCGTGATAACTTGTTTTATTGTCTTAAATACTTTTTTCATTTTATCGTTCAACACGCTAATTCACTCCTGCTTTTACAATCTACATTACAAGAAATCTGCTCGTTTGCTATCTGAAGATACAATAAGTTTATTACTATGTAAGGCAATTATGCGATTAAACTTCTTGACCAGCTCTCTATCTGCCATACGATAATCTACATTATTGATTTCGTCACTTCCTCTCGCTATTAAAAGCATATGTTTTGGGCTAATTGGAAAATAATAACCATTCATATTATGAGCTTCCACATAAGATATATGTTGAAATGAAGGATTATCTGAAGTTATAAACTTCCCTGCATCTGAATACGCTTCAAATAATATAATCTGGCAATTCTCTACCGCTTTTGCTAAAGCAGTATGATAGAAGCCACCTTTCTCTTTATAGAACATTCTATATAACTCTGTAAACCATACAGCATCCATCATTTCATCAATTTCATCACTTCCTCCGAACGTACTTTTTAACAGTTTACTCATCCTTGTATATACACCTGTTGCATCAAACCGAGGACTTCTACACAGCATCATAAAAAAGAACTCCATTATATCTTTTGCAGCGACTTCAGAAATTGTTCTTACACCCCCGGCTTCAGGGTTTGGCGCTATCTTGTGAACTTCGTTAATAAATGTATGTAGGATGCTTTCCCACTTCGATTCAAAAATATTACTGAATGAATCTTCTAATAGATAGCATCTCATATCATCAAAACGATTCAATAGTGCTTTCTTTCTTGCTGTTGTTCCATCATCATAATAAAAATCCCATTTATCGATATCAAACAAATGCTTGTAAATGCTCTTTTTTGTCTTGATAATACTATATCCTAGTTTCCCGTAAACAGGCTTTGAGGAATTACTTCTCATTGAATTGTAAATTTCATCAACAAAATAATTGTAAACCTTTGGGCACTTTCTTGCTAAATAAAACTGTCTGAAACTAATCGTATATAAATGAGGCTCCCAGAGAATTGCTTCCCTAGTGCTACCTTCTCCATTATCCATACCATTCGTGTAATAATAAACTCCGTCAAATTTCTTATTCGGCTCTTTACTTGTCTCAACTTTAGTCTCCCAAGCCTTCAAATATATTCTTGGGACAAAATGTTGATTTTTCGTTGGCATATGAGTTCCACCTCCTGTTATCTATTCCACTGCAAGTCTATCCCTTAGTATCGAGTGGCCGGAACTGCGTCAGCCTTGTTATCCATATCACTGCCACAACACACGACATCTAATCCACAGCCTAAACCCTACCGCAATTTTCCGGCCATCCACTTTTTCTCCAGTCAGGCTAAAAAGTAGATATGTTTCCATATAAGAAAACCGAGCTTTTTCAGAGGTTAGGCTTTATATCCCAACTTCCGAAAAAGCCCGGAAATACGCCACTTTTCAGCACTTGATTTTATTTCCTTGACAGCAAACATACCGACTCAACATGCCCCGTATTAGGAAACATATCCACGCAACAGCACTTCTCCACCTTATACCCTCTCTCCTGCAGAGTAACAAGGTCTCTTGCAAGCGAAGTAGGCTTACATGATATGTACACCATTCTGTCAACACCGTAGTCAATAATCTTCTCAAGCGCCTTAGGGTGAATTCCGTCACGAGGTGGGTCAAGTACGATGAAATCAGGCTTAATCTCAATATTATCAAGCGCCTTTAAGACATCATCTGCAATGAACTCACAATTAGTAAGACCGTTCTGGGCTGCATTCTTCTTAGCAGCCTCAACAGCTTCCGCAACAATCTCAACACCGATAACCTTGCTGGCAACCGGAGATAACATCTGTGCGATCGTACCAGTACCTGTATACAGGTCATATATAACCGGTTTGCTGTCAGCCACATCTCCAAATCCGCCAGAAAGCACATACTCCCTCGCCTTAGAGTAAAGCACTTCCGCTCCAAGAGAATTAGTCTGGAAGAATGAGAACGGAGTTATCTTGAAACGCAGTCCAAGAAGTTCCTCCTCAATATAATCATGACCATACAGAAGCTCAGTTTTCTCGTTAATTACTGCATCTGCAAGGCTGTCGTTAAATGTATGGAGAACACCTGTAAGAGTGCCCTTATATTCAATTGATGTCAGGCGGTTTACAAGCTCTGTGAAATCATGCTCAATCTGAGTTGTTGTAACAATATCAACAAGAATCTGTCCTGTCTTTACTGACTTTCTTACAAGAAGATGACGCAGATATCCCTCGTGGCTTAACTTGTGCTGGAAAGGAAGCTCCTTCTCTATTGCATAATCCTGAACGCATGTGAGAATCTTTCTGTAATCCTCATCAATAATCTTACATTCTGTAACTGGAACAATATCATACATGCTGTTTCGTTTGTGAAGTCCGAGTGCAAGAGGTCCGTCCTTGTACTCATCGCCAAATGAAAATTCCATCTTATTACGGTATTCTTCTGTAACCGGACTTCCGATTATCCCCTCAAATGGAAGCTCACCCGAAACAACTTCTCTAAGAAGCTTTTCCACCTGTGTGCTCTTAATCTTTAACTGTTCCTCGTAAGCTACTGTCTGGTAAGTGCAGCCACCGCATTTGCCAAAATGTGGACATGCCGGGTTGGTTTCAAGCGGACTCTTCTCAACAACTTCCATAAGTCTGCCTTCGCAATGTCCCTTTCTTTTCTTATTCACGCAGAATCTGACAGTCTGTCCAGGAATTGCGTTCTTGACGATTGCCTTTTCCTTCTGTCCGTCCTCATCTGTCACCCACACTGTCGCCTTGTTAGGGAAATCAACCTTTTCAACTTTACCTTCGTATACGCTTCCTTTTTTCAATCTATACTCCATTCCGCACATGAATTGTGCCTGTTATTAACATATTAATAGTTTCTGGCAGCACTTATTCACATAACGGCATACCTTATATAATTTTATCAGAAAAATGTGCTAAAGTATAGTAGTCACATTTACTCCACCACGCTGGCATTCTTTGCCTGCACTGCAGAATGTATTCTTTCAAGTACCTTGTCACACAGCCATGTATAAGCAGCACCGGCAGCATTCAGTCCTATACGTAATGCAACTGCATAAGGCATTCCAAAAAGTCCCGCCGCAATTGATAATGCGCCAAATGTATTAAAAGCTGTCTGCCATGCATAACCAGCGGAATATCCGACTCCGATACCACCTATCATGCCTATATACGGATACATTGATTCTGGCAGTACTATATACATCACTGCAAAAATCGCACATCCAACAACATTAAACAATGCCCTGTTTCCAATTCTCTTATCAACATCTTTAGAAAACGGCAGACACACTGACATGCACGCAATTCCAATCCACATTGCCCTAGGCAGTCCCATCAGGGAAACAATCAGCATAGCGCTTGATACGATAAATGTAAGCTTAATGTACCATCTTGTCCTTGCTGAATTAATATTAAATTCCTTAAACAAGTCCCAGAATGTTCTTCTATATGGTCTGTTCCTCTGATTCTTATAGAAAATAATCATGCATACTAACATCCCGGCAAGCAGTCCCACAACTCTCATTATATATTCATGGCCTGTGACATCATATCCCTGCAGCAAAAGATACCCAAGAACGAATGTTGAATGATTATACATAATTACATTGTGACATCCCATTATCATAAGAAGCATAATACACACAACATTTATTACAAATGCAGCAACTGGCGGTACCATATTAGAAACCCTCGGTCCTGCTATCAATATTGCATATATTCCCATTATCGAAACTAAACCATGTGATGTCTTAATTCCAAAATCCGCCTGTCTTAATACCAGCACCGCAAGAAGCACTGTCACTCCGACAACGCTGTTATTATTCCCCAGCAGCTTACTGAATACTGTAACTACTGCGACGCAGAATATCATAACAAGATACACCTTAAAATTATATATAAGAATATGTCTTCTTTTCTCTTTAGAATCCTGTGTGTTCTTGATAAGCTGTTTTGAACCAGCCGAGCTTAACTGTAACTCCTGATAAAATGTCATAAATTCCCGATTTCCTTTCCTCCCCTTAAATTTTGCTTAATAACAGGGTTGAGTAATATAACACTGATTACACCCCTATGTCAATTAAGAAATAATTAAATATTATGCAATAAAAAAAACCACAACCACTGACATATCCTAATGGACATATCAAGCCGGCTGTGGCTTTCAATCATATCGCACTTATTACATTACTTCTCGATGTCTTCATCCTCGAAATCATCGTCAAAATCTTCGTCTTCGAAATCTTCATCATCGAAGTCATCTAAATAATCTGGTGTAAAATATCTGTATACAGCATAAGCGATACCAGCAACTGCTGCAACTGCACCAACGATAGCAAGAACAGCTATGATAATTGTGCTGCACTTCTTGCAGCATTTCTTATCTTCATCTTCCTTCTTGCTAATAAGTTCTCCTAATTTAGTAGCTGCGATAAGCTCATCTAATTTTTCTTTACTCATAACAATATCTCCTTTCATACCACGGATTTAATAAATGTATTATAGCATAGCGTTAAACATTTGTCATTATAGTTTTTTAAGTCTGGCAAATCCTGCCAGCATTTTCTTCTGTCCGTACTCTGCAAATTCAACTGTTACCATATAGTCTCTTGCTGAATCCTCTATAGCAAGTACCTTTCCTTCGCCGAATTTCACATGGCTCACCATATCACCGACACTGTAGCCAAGTCCACCTGAAGATTTTGCACTTATATCTGCACCTCTTGCAGCACCTATTACATTTCTTGAAGACAAGCCGCTTCGTGTAGGCACTCCTGCATAAGCACTTCTTACAGAATCTGCCGGTGTCTTTCTCTTTTCTGGTTTCTTAAGGTCAAATAATTCCATAGGGTCTTTTCCAAATCCCGGATTAGAACTGCCATTTATCTTAACCTTTCTTGAACTATATGTTCCTGCTGCCCTTCCGCCTGGTGTGCCACTTCCGTAGCTGCTAAGAATTGATCTGGCTGTTGCGCGCATGTTAATGCCTGTTGTATCCGGCTCATCTGATGTCCCGCCATATGCAATCCTGCCTTTAGCATACCCACTGGAATTGTTTTCTATGTGCATATAATCCTTAGGAATTTCATTAATAAATCTTGAAACCTTATTCATCTGTGTTTCACCACGCACCATACGCGACTTGGCACTTGTAAGATTAAGTATTTTCTCTGCTCTTGTTATTCCAACATAGCACAGTCTTCTCTCTTCCTCTATCTCAGTTGAATCATCTGACACAATTGTCATATAGCTTGGGAAAAGTCCGTCCTCCATTCCTGTCATATACACGATTGGAAATTCCAGACCTTTCGCACTGTGCAGCGTCATAAGCATTACATGAGGCTCTGACTCATCAAGATTATCAATATCCGCTATTAAGGCAACTTCTTCAAGAAGTCCTGAAAGTGTAGGCTCTTCGCCTGCTTCTTTACAGCTCTCCTCATAGCTTACAACCTTATTAATGAATTCATCCAGATTCTCGCGTCTTGCCTCAACCTCTTCCACCGTTTCATTCTGTGAAAGGCTCTCAATATATCCTGTATCCTCAATTACAGCCTCAGCAAGCTCCTTTAATGACATAAATTCTTCTTTGGCACGCAGTCTTCCAATAAGGTCAACAAATGGCTCTAACTTGGAAAGTGCCGCATTCTTTATTGTGTCAATATCCTTTGCATTGACAAGTGCTTCCCAGAAAGTAATATCATTAAAATCTGCATATTCCTGCAATCTGTCAATCGTAGTATTACCAATCCCCCTCTTCGGAACATTTATAATTCGCTTAACCGCCTGACCATCAAGACCATTATCAATAGTTTTAAGATAAGCAAGAATATCTTTGATTTCCTTTCGCTGATAGAAATTCTGTCCGCCATATATCTTATATGGAATGTTGTGAATCATCAGCTTTTCTTCGAGCGCTCTTGACTGTGCATTAGTTCTGTAAAGAATGGCAACATCATTATAATTCCAGCCATCCCTTACATACTCTGCAATACCACTCGCAACGCCTTCTGCTTCATCATACCCGTTCTCATACAGAGTATAATTGACCTTCTCGCCCTCTCCGTTATCAGTCCAGAGTGACTTGCTCTTTCTGCCAATATTATTACTTATCACCGCATTTGCAGCATTAAGAATAGTCTGCGTCGAACGGTAATTCTGCTCAAGCTTTATAACCTTAGCGCCTGTGAACACATTTTCAAAGTTAAGAATATTATAAATGTTTGCTCCACGGAACTTATATATAGACTGGTCATCATCACCAACCACACATATATTGCCATACTTTGCTGCAAGCATTGCAACAAGCTTAAACTGTGATGTATTAGTATCCTGATACTCATCGACCATTATATATCTGAATCTGTCCTGATAATGCTCAAGTACCTCTGCATCACTCTGAAACAGCTCAACCGTCTTGAATATCAGGTCATCAAAATCAAGTGCATTGTTAAGCTTAAGCGTCTTCTGATATTCTCTGTATACGCCCGCAATTCTTCTAAGATTATAGTCGTTACCTGCCTCAAGCTCGAACTCATCAGGAGTCTTTAACTCATCTTTAGCAGATGAAATCTTACTCATAATTGCACGCTCTTTAAGCATCTTCGTATCTATATTCATCTTCTTACATATATCCTTGATTACAGACTTCTGGTCGTCCGTATCATATATCGTAAAGTTATTATCGTATCCAATTCTGTCTATGTATCTTCTTAAAATTCTCACGCATGTTGAGTGGAATGTACTTACCCATACAGCCCCTGCACCCTGTGCCACAGTAGTCTCAACTCGTTCTTTCATCTCTCTTGCAGCTTTATTAGTAAATGTAATTGCCATAATATTATATGGGTCTACTCCGCATTCTTCTATTAAATATGCAATTCTGTTCGTAAGCACGCGTGTCTTTCCAGAGCCTGCTCCGGCAATAATAAGCAGCGCACCATCTGTATATTTAACTGCCCTTTTCTGGCTGTCATTCAAATCTTCTAATCTCATATATCCACCTTCATGCAAATGTGAAATCTATATCCACCTTATTTCTGCCAACTACCACATTATACAAAAACAACGGGATGTTGCCAAGCCAATATGACAACATCCCTGATTGTTATTTATTAAATTCACATATTACTAATTGTCAGATTATGCAAGCTTTGTTCCACAGTTAGAACAGAACTTAGCGCCATTAGTTGGTGTTCCACAGTTAGGACAGAACTTAGGTGCTGTGCCACCTGACACATTTGCATTATTATTCATTGCAGTATTCATGTTATTCATCATCTGCTGTCCAACCTGCATTCCCATCTGGAGCTGCATCATATCACTGGCAATATTCGAACCGCCTCTTGAATTGCCGATACTATCAGCCATAGCCATCTGTGTATATCTGTTCATATCTCCAACCATTGCCTGAGAAGCTGCCTTATTAGTCATCTTCTGTACTTCTTCCGGATAAGAGAAGCTTGAGATAGTAAAGCTTGTTATTGTGATTCCTAACTTGCTCATCTCCATATCAAGGTCTGTCTTAATACCCGCTGAGATATCATAAGCATTAGCCTGAAGATTAAACATATCCTTGCCTTCTTTAGAAATCCACTTCATAAGAAGCTGGTCAAGAACTGCTGATATTCTTTCCTTAACATCTGCAACAGTGTACATCTGCTTTACACCTGCTACCTTGTCTATAAGCGTAATGTAATCAGATACTGAAAACGAGAAGTTACCGAAAGCTCTTATTGGCATGCCACCTGGAAGTGCCTGTGTTGGAATAAGAATAGGATTCTTAGTTCCCCACTTCTCTGTGAATTCCTTAGTATTAACGAATAAAACTTCAGCTCTTACTCCACTGTTGAAGCCAAACTTAAAGCCTTTAAGTGTTGATAAGAATGGAATAATCTGTGATTCAATATCAAAGCTTCCCTCGTCCTTAAAAATACCTTCAATCTTACCATTGTACATAAAGATTGCATCCTGGCCGGCGCGGATAATCAGCTTACTGCCTTTCTTGATTTCTCTGTTGGTCCATTTCCAGAAGATTATATCATCTCTGTACTCTTCCCATTCAACTACGTTGGCAAACTGCCCTTTGAATAATCCCATGTTCCCTCTCCTTATCTATGTATTGCTTATCTCATTATAAATGTGCTTCTGAATTATAAGCCCATCTGAGCCTTAAGTGCTGCTAATTCATCATCAACTGCTGTGTTAGCTGGCTCTGCATCATACTTAGCTGCAAGACTGTCAACATCTGCCTCAAGCTGTGTCTGGTTAAGCTCTGCCATTGCATTAGCCTCGTCAAGCATCTTATTAGCCTTAGCCTCCATCTTACCGAATGCATCCATGCTTGTTCCAACACTGTTAACACTTGAACCAACCTTGTTGATTCTCTCCTGAGCCTTAGCTGCTGCAACCTTAGCCTTAACTGCATCTCTTCTTGCTTCAAGAGACTGGATATCCTTGCAGAGCTTATCATGCATCTGACGCATCTTAGCTGCATTGTCTGCTGCAATATTATATGTCTGCTGTAATGTAGCCTGCTTAGAAACTAACTGCTGCTTCTTCTCAAGGAATGTTCTTGCATCTGCCTCGTTGCCAGCCTTAAGAGCTTTTTCTGCATATGACTGATACTTGGCAACATCTGCTGTGCATTCATCAAGCTCTCTTTTACATCTTGTCTCCTCAGCCATAACTGAAGCTGTCTCTGCCTTAACCTTTCCAAGGTCGCTCTCAAGATTTCTCATGTACTGGTCAATCATCTTCTCTGGATCTTCACACTTATCGAGAAGTGCATTGATGTTAGCGCTCATAATGTCCTTGAATCTTGTTAAAATACCCATAATAATCCTCCATTCCTGTGCCGCTTTCTGGCACATATCACCCTCTGGTGCATCCGAATTCTGTCTCCCAGAATTCTTAAAAAACCTTTTTCATTATAATATATCAGGAGTAAAAAGTCACGAATATTTGCTCCTATGAAACATATTTTATATTCTTGTAATAAAAATTAAAATATCATAATATGCACAATACACTATGCTAAAGTTCATTATATTATTCCTACTTGAAATGTGGTTTTAAAAACTATATAATATAGCTTAAGCATTAATATAAATGTATTCTCTCATGAATACGCATTTTTAAAGAAATGAGGAACATATGAACAACGATATTAAAGAGCTTATGAGTGGTATTCTTAAAGATATGTCCGCTCTTAACTATATAAAACCCGGAGATGTGCCTAACATCAACCTGTACATGGATCAGGTTACAACATTTATGTATGAACATCTTCACGATACAAAGCGTACCACTGATGATAAAGTACTAACCAAAACAATGATTAACAACTATGCCAAAAACAATCTGCTGCCATCACCAGTAAAGAAAAAGTACTCTAAGGAACACATATATATCCTTACATTTATCTATTACTTTAAGAACATTCTCTCAATAAGTGATATACAGAAAATGCTCAATCCTCTCACTGAGAAATTCTTTGATGAAGGTTCCAAGCCGGATCTGGATTATATATATAATGAGATTTTTTCAATGGAATCCTCTCTTGCAAGGCCATTATCTAAAGATATATTTGCAAAGTCTGAACAGGCAAGCAATGCATTTTCAGATGTAAAGGATGATGATGACAGAGAATTCTTACAGTTCTTCAGCCTTGTATGCCTTTTAAGCTTTGATGTATACATGAAGAAGAACATGATTGAAAGTCTGATTGATGATTACTCTGCCAAGCATGCGCCAAAGCATCCTGAGAAGCCTGATAAAACAGACAAAAAGAAATAATCCATACAAATTAAGGGAACTGCCAGTACTGACAGTTCCCTTTTACATTGCTTCATATATTACTTATTATCTTCTGACTCTTTCTCAAGCATGCCAAGTCTTTCAAATACTCTGTCATACCCGTCATTACCATAATTAAGCGAACGGTTTACCCTGCTGATTGTCGCAGTAGACGCACCTGTCTTCTCTGCAATATCAAGATATGTCCTGTGTTCTCTTAACATCTTGGCAACCTCAAATCTCTGGGATAAGGATAAAATCTCGTTAATTGTACATACATCCTCAAAGAAATCGTATGCTTCATCTAAATCCTTAAGACTTAATATTGCCTGAAAAAGCTGCTCAACAGCCTGTGTCTTTAACTTATTGTTCATAATTATCCACCCCGGTTTTCCAAAAATAACATTGGCTTATTACTTTTAAATTTTAACACAGTGAAGTTTTAAAGTAAAGACATTATTCACTTCTTAATGCCACAACAGGGTCTTTTTTAGCTGCAAGCTTTGCTGGGATAAGTCCGGCAATAAATGTAAGGAACATGCTTATTATTATAAGTATTACTCCTCCTGCAACCGGAAGCTGTGCAACATTGGAAATGTCTGTAAGGTGCTTAATCAACGCATTTGCAGGTATGCACAACAATAAAGTTACAACAATGCCGAGTGCGCCTGAGACAAAACCTTCAATAAGTGTCTCTGCATTGAATATTCTTGAAACATCTTTCTTAGAAGCACCAATACTTCTTAATACTCCAATTTCCTTAGTTCTTTCAAGTACTGAAATGTATGTGATAATACCTATCATTATTGAAGAAACTATAAGTGATATTGCAACAAATGCTATTAATACATAAGAGATTGCATTAATAATTGTACTTACTGATGACATCATTATTCCAACATAATCTGTGTAGTTAATAACATTTTCTTCCTTGCCATCGTCCTGCTGCAGCTTATTGTAATCCTTGATAATATTCTGAACCTTCTCCTTAGAATCAAAATCAGTTGCATATATATCTATCTGTGAAGGTGTATCAAGGTCTGTAATTCCAAGCTTCGACTTATTGCTGTCTAATGTTGCATCTGTTGTTCTAGCCTTTAGTGACGCTGAGAAAAGCTGTAGTATCTGATCATCGCTCATTCCACTTGTCATTGCCTGCATCTGAGCGCTTTCCTCTGGTGAAAGTGTTGCCATATATGCATTTACATCATCCATTGTAATCTCTGTATTCCTGTCATTGTCAAATGGAACTCCTGTAAATACATCAACGCTTGTATCAGCAAGCTGTGCCTTGGCTATCTCACTGTTTTTTACTTCTTCGATAATGTATTCCGTAAGCTTTGCTGTATAACCGATTCCACTTGAAAGTGAAGTACTGACTGCATCATCATTAGGTCTGATTATTCCACATACTTTAATGTCAGTTCCGTTATTTACAACATTTGTCATATACTTATCATCTTTGCTGTAATCGTCCCATGTACCAGTCACATCATTGTACTTATACATGTCTGTAGGCATAACAAGCTTAAACTCTGTATCAAGAATCTCGTCAAATGTATAGCTTATATCTTTTTTTGTTTCGTATGATTCACCAACCATCATTTTCTTAAAGAGTGTTCTTACTTCCTCAGGGTCTTTAAGACCTAATGAGTAAAGTGTATAATCATCAACCTCGTTATTCTTATCTGCAACAAGCACAACCTCATTGAAATTCTCTGGCCAGTGTCCTGCAAGGACATCATACTGCTCATCAAGAACCTGCTGGTTTCCTAAAAGCTGGTTCCACACACTGCTGTTAGAAAACATTCCCATGCCCATACCAGATGACATTGAAGAAGATGCGCTTGTTGCACCTTCGCCATATATCGAATCAAACATTGTACCTGGGTTTAACTGCTCAACACCGTTAGAAGTATCCTTCATATAAATGTTAAGAGGAACATCATATGAATACTGGATATCACTTACATATGACTTAATGTCAGAGCTGCCGTTTTCAATGTATTTCTTAAACTCAGAAAGGTTATTGCTCTTAACTTCCTTTACCATGGTATTGATCATGTCACCCATGATATCGTTAGAATATATTTTAGACTTATCCTCATGCTCTTCTGAATCCGAATTACCTGTCATGCTTGATACCATACTGCTTATATCAATGGCTTCCGCCTGAAGTGTTATAGGATAACTCGAAAGCGTATCTCTCTGAACCCTGTCTATGTATAACTGGATACCATTTGAGATAGACAAAATCATTGCAATACCGATAATTCCTATGCTTCCTGCAAATGCAGTAAGAATCGTTCTTGTTTTCTTAGTCATCAGGTTATTAAAGGAAAGCGAAAGAGCTGTAAAGAATGACATAGATGTTTTCTGCTTATTTCCTGACTTTTTAGTCTTCTTTTCTGATGTCTTAACCTTAGCAGCCTCTTTAGCCCTGATATCAGCTTCCATATCTTCTAACGAATATGGATCAGAGTCATCAGTTATCACACCATCTAATAATCTGACTATTCTTGTAGAATAATCTTTGGCAAGCTCCGGATTATGAGTTACCATAATTATAAGTCTGTCCTTTGATATCTCCTTTAAAAGCTCCATAATCTGGATACTTGTCTCTGTGTCAAGCGCTCCTGTAGGCTCGTCAGCAAGCAGGATATCAGGATTATTTACAAGTGCTCTTGCAATAGCAACCCTCTGCATCTGTCCACCTGACATCTGATTAGGCTTCTTGTGAATCTGCTCTCCAAGTCCAACTTTCTCAAGTGCCTCTATCGCTCTTTTCTTTCTCTCTGCCTTAGATACACCTGAAAGCGTAAGTGCAAGCTCTACATTAGATAAAACAGTCTGGTGCGGAATCAGATTGTAACTCTGAAACACAAAACCAATAGAATTATTTCTGTAAAAATCCCAGTCTCTGTCCTTATAATTCTTAGTTGACACTCCATTTATCTTAAGGTCGCCGCTCGTATACTTATCAAGTCCGCCTATAATATTAAGCATAGTGGTCTTACCACATCCGGACTGTCCAAGAATCGACACGAACTCACAGTCCCTGAACCTAAGATTAATGCCCTTAAGTGCGCTCACAGTAGTAGAACCGGACACATAGTCTTTCTTTATATCATTTAATTCAAGCATGGAATACTCCTTTTATTTTATTAAGGGTTGCGGATTGGGAATTGGTCTGCATCCTTCAACTTGCGTACATGACGTTGTGGCATCTGACTATAGCATACGCTTTCAGGAATCCTGCGCTTAGTGTAACTAAATGCCGCTATCTACAGAGTTTATTACGGTGTGTCAAATCAAACGCGCTTCGCTTGAACGAGATTTGACGCACCGCCCTTATGTATATAGCGACATTAAGTTACACACAGCTCGGATTATTCAAGCGTATGCTATAGTCAGACACCGCAACTGATATACACAACATTTAAGACGCAGACCAATTCCCAATCCGCAGTCCTCAATTAATATACACCATGGAAAGCTTGGCTTGCAATTTATTCCAGCACATTTTATACTAATATTGTTTTTTGTTTATAAAAATATAATGATTACTAGGAGTCTATGTGAAACATTTTATCAGATTAAGATTAAAGAATTTAACAGCCATTGGTCTTTCGCTTTGCATGGCAGCTACATTTGCTGTTCCATTTTTTGCTTATCCTGACCAGTTGATGGCTGATACACAGAATGACCTCGACGCTGTTAATAAACAGCTTGAAGAATTAAGAAATAAACAGAGCGAACTCAATGCATCTTACGGGGAGCTTAACGAGAAGCTGTCTGCTTCCGGAGAGAAGCTGTCTTCTATTGAGGATGCAGTTAATGCGAAGCAGTCTGAGATTGATGCTACCAATATCCAGGTTGCTGATATGCAGGCAGAGATTGACCAACAGTACGCCGCCATGAAACTTCGTATTCAGTTTATGTATGAGAATAATAATACTACTATCCTGTCAACGCTTCTGTCGGCTGAAAGCCTTTCTGACCTTTTATCCAAGTCAGAATATATCCAGCAGATTTCTAATTATGACCACCAGAAGATGCAGGAATTAAGTAACCTTCTGGCTTCTCTTAAAGAAACTCAGGCAAAGCTTGAAGAAGAGATGACCGAACTTGTCACTCTTAAAGATGATGCAGCCCGCGAAGCTGATAATTTTGCTGTGCTTCTCTCACAATGCCAGACAGAGCTTGACACTACAAGTGACAGCATTACTGATGCAGAGGCACTTGCGCTTGAATACGAAAAGCAGATTGAACAGGAAATGTTAGAGCGTCAGCGCCGTGAAATGGAAGCCCTTGAAGCTGCAAAAAAAGCACAGGAAGAGGCTGACAAAGTCAATAACGCCGGTAATACAGGCAATAATTCATCTTCCGGCTCTGCTATGGTTGACCAGAACGCTCTTAACAATGTTCTTAAGAATCACACTGCCGAAGATGTTGCAATGCTCGCAGCAATTATTGAATGTGAAGCCGGCAACCAGTCATATGAGGGCAAATGTGCTGTAGGAAGTGTTGTTATCAACAGAGTTGCAGACCCACGCTTTGCCAACAGCATAAGCGGCGTAATATATGCACCTTACCAGTTTTCACCTGTTGCCAGCGGACGATTTGCAATAGTACTTGCAAGAGGTGCAAATGCAGCCTGCACCCAGGCAGCCGTTGATGTGCTTAACGGTTATATCAATATTAACGCACTATATTTTCATGTATATGACAGTTCTGTCGATGTGGGCGGAACCGTTATCGGAGATCATGTATTTTACTAACTCATTAAATATACCAAGGGGAGAATTATTAACTATGAAGAAAGCAACTAAAGCATCTGATAACAGATATTATCAAGCAAGATTTTCTGCTGCACAGAAAAATACTGACTTTGAAAGCCGTGAAGCAGCTTCAGATGTCGTAGGTATAGACAGAACAAGACTTGCAAGAATTGAACTTGGCAATGTAACACCTTATGCAGACGAGGTTGTATCTATGTCAAAATGCTACAACGCTCCTGAACTCTGCTACAATTACTGCTCAAACGAATGTCCGATTGGAAGGCTTACAATGAAGGAAGTCGAGATTAATTCATTTGACAGATTATCATTAAAAATGCTTGGTTCTTTGAATGATATCGAAAACCTGCGTGCTTCTATTATCAATATCTCTGCTGATGGCCAGGTTGATATTGGAGAACAGGAGGAATTCAAGCAGATACTTGAATCCCTCGACCTTATTTCCAATAATGCGAAAGCCCTTGAATTGTGGGCTAAGAAAAACATTAAGAATATTTAACGGCTGTATCTTACATAATCTACCGTAACAAAACCTTTGTTTTCACTATTGGCAGAATTATCATGTGATACATATACACCGCTCTTTACACCAACCCATCTTCCGGCTTTGGCAATAACGGAAACAGGGTTGGTGTATTTTTTTCCGTCTGTGCTTATCTCTATTGTTACTGTCTCAACAGGTGCTTCCTTAACAGGAAGTCCACCCTCGACATGATCTTTAGTTCCTGTCTTTTTAACTGTGTATCTGAAATATATTTCCTTAAGATTATCGTATGAAGCAAGCAATTCTTTAGTCTCTTTAGTATAAGCCTGGTCACAGTCAAACTGCTGCACACCCTTTACTGCATACACTTCCATCTTACCGCCTTTGACAGTCACATCTGCTGCCAGATAATTCATTCCCATATGAATGAATCCGGCATTATCACCATCAGCCATTCCGCTTATATTCATCTTAGTAATACAGCTAAATTCCGGTGCCGGCCACTTCTGCAGGAGAAGATTTCTGTAATCGCCAATTGGTCTGTTTGATGCTCTGCCAACCGCATTAAGCTTTATATAAGAACCGTCATCAGACACATTTCCACTTTCATCAGTGCCAGACTGCGCCCAGTCACTATCAGGATTGGCGTTCCACTGCCACTGCAGTCCCAAAGTATCTTCTGTGAATTCATCTGTAGTATCTGGCTCACATATTTCATAAACGGCACCAACATCAGGTTTTTCGTACTCCATCACAGGCTCGCCATAATCATTGCCATCTTTCTTAACTCCAATAACAGGCCAGTCATTTTCCCAGCTCATTGGCTGCAGATGTGTTATTCTGCCTGCTGCATACACATCCTGAAAATGTATGAACCAGTCCTGTCCTGTAACTGTGTCAACCCATGCACCCTGATGAGGTCCATTTACAGGCGAATCTCCTTGTCTCATAACCACTTTATACTCATATGGTCCAAACACATTTTTCGACCTTAACACTGTCTGCCAGCCTGTCTTAACACCGCCAGCCGGTGCAAATATATAATACCATCCGTTTCGCTTATACATCTTAGGACCTTCTATTGTAATCTGGTCATTTAAGTTACCGTCAAATATAATCTTTTCCTCACCAATAAGCCCCATTCCATCTGGCTGCATCTCTACCATATGAAGCACACTCTTGTATCCGATACGGCTCTTGGCAACTCCTGCAACAAGATATGCCTTTCCATCCTCATCCCAGAATGGGCATGGGTCAATCCAGCCTGCGCCTGGTCTTATATTCACTGGCTTACTCCACTCACCATAAGGGTCTGTTGCTGTAGTCATATATATTCCTTCATCCGGCATTGGGAAGCACACATAATATGTACCCTCATGATATCTTATTGCAGGTGCCCACACTCCGCATCCATGAATTGGATTTCTATATCTGAATTCTGGAATTTCAGCCAAAATGTAGTTAACAACCTTCCAGTTTACAAGGTCCTTAGAATGAAGCAACGGCATAGCCGGAGCATTAGAAAAGCTTGATGATATCATAAAATAATCATCACCGACACGGATTGCGTCCGGATCTGAATAATCAGCGTAAAGTATTGGATTCTTGTATCGTCCATTCCCTAAATCTGCTGTCCACATATATGACCTCTTTCTGCCAGTTTACGGCTCAATAATTTATTTCTGCTTATGCAGATATTTCTCTGCTATCATATTACAACAGTTAAATAAGAATTTCCAGTACTTTTGTGAAGTTATTTTATAAAAGTTTTTTAGTTGACATTTTATTATTAAGTATTCTGCGCTTAAACCGATATTATATATAACCGTGTTCATTGCTGAATATGAAAGGCGGGTATACTTATGATAATTGCAGACAGCAACATGAGTATGTCTTCAAGAAGACACTACTCACAAAAGGTATCAAGCGGCATGGTCGCAGCAGGCAGCTCTGGTAACTCCTTTAGTTTTGGAATGAGCCAGGCAAGAAGCAGCTTAAGCCAGAAAGAATCATATTTTAGTAATTCTTCTGATTCTTCGGGCAGAAAGTATGACGACATGTTTCTGATGATGCCACTCTACAATCGTTCTGGCAGACTTAATGTCCCGGACGATTCTTCTAAAACGGATTGGGCTGGTGAGGAATCACCAGAAGGCACGGAGGCTTTAACACCTGCTTACAACAAAGCCAGCTTAGTTTCTATGCGGCAGAATGTAAGCTTCAGTTACACAGAAATAACAAGAAAGGTTTATATGTCCCTGTTGGATTTTATTCAATCTCTGTCTTTCCGTGGAATGTTTCATGATACTGACAGTTTATCCTGCAATTCAGTCTCTGACACATCTTCATCTGACAAAGCCTCAAAAACCCTTTCTATTACTAACCAGATTTCTCCTACTGTGTGGACTGTAAGAACCAGATATTCTTCAACCTATGAAGAAAAGGAAAGCACTTCATTTTCAACAACCGGAACTGTTAAAACAGCAGACGGCAGGAAACTTAATTTTAATCTTGATATGACCATGTCACGCAGATACATGGAAGAACACAGCATTGAATTTGTTTCAAGCTTTGATACCGTACTGACAGATCCTCTTGTTATTAATCTTGGAAGCAATCCTGTTTCTGTTTCTGATAAGTCCTTTAGTTTTGACATTGATGGTGATGGTAAAGACGAGACTATTGCACAGATGAATCCTGAAAGTGGCTTTCTTGCTCTTGATAAGAACGGCGACGGAATTATCAATGACGGCAGCGAGCTGTTCGGAACCAAGACCGGTAATGGCTTTTCCGAGCTTGCAGAATACGATTCTGACGGCAACGGCTGGATTGATGAAAATGATGAAGTCTATGACCAGTTAAAGGTCTGGGTTAAAGATGAGAATGGCAAGGACAAGCTCTTATCACTTAAGGAAGCCAATGTCGGTGCAATCTGTCTTGGCAGCTCCAAAACAACATTTCATGTAACTGATGATGATAACAATCTTAAAGCTAAAGTACGAAGCAGCGGCATGTATCTTCATGAAGACGGCAGCGCCGGTTCTGTACAGCAGGTGGATTTCTAATTATTAAGGGCGGGTGAATCAATCACCCGCCCTGTTCATTCCTAGAAATTCAAATCAATATCAATTCCCTTAATATCCTCATTAAGCAGCTTATTATCTTTCATTATCCTGACTATCTGCTTCTGGGCTTCAGTTACATAGTCGACATCATTGCTTCTTATATTGGCATTCATCTCTAACTTGTCAGCCTCTGCCTGTCCCTCAATAATCTCTTCCTGTTCTTTTCTTTCCTTGCGCTTTTCGTCAATCTTTTCCTGCTGTTCTTCCTGTTTCTTCTCTGCTTCGTCAGCTTTTTCCTTATTCTCTTCTACCTTGTCATCAATGTTGTCTTTACCTTCATTTACAAGCAGATTCTTAACCTCTCCCTCAACAGCACCTATTATCTGGTCTGCTGAATCCTGTGCCTTTAGCATTTCCTGAGATTTATCCCTGTCGATTTCGGCAAGTGCAATTGAAGCTGTCGTGCATGCAATCTTAAGCTCCTTCTGACCAATTTCATCCTTAAAATGTATCTGTGATGAATTCAGCTTAAGCACTTTCTCCTGATACTCTGTAAGCGGAGTATTCTGTAATTCCTTTAAACGGTCAAGTTCTTCTTTTGAAAATGTGTCCTCAGCCGAACCATATCGGTTATTCTGGTATTTTTCAAGCAGTTCAAGGTCTTTTTGTTCCTGTGAATCCATATCAACACCATAATCTGCGCGGTAAGCCTCTTTTTCATTTTCCAAACCACTAACCTTATTCTTAAGTTCTGTGATTTCATCAAGCTTATTAAGCTTATCGAGCTTCATATCCTCAATATTCTTATCCCTCATATCAGCAGATTTCCATGCATCAGATATAAGCTTCATAGCCTGCTTTCTGGCTCTGAGCCTTTTAGCATCAATCTGGTTATCATTGTATGGCTTCAGATTAAGCTCTGATACATTAATTGTCTTTCTATTCCTGGGTTGCTTTGAATTATCAGTATTCTTATCTGCATTATCTATTCCCTGTACAGCTGCCTGATTATTCATTGTGCTTCTTATCGTAAGTGACATATACCCTCCTTGTCATAATCCTATCCCAAACTCCTTTTCGGGAATCACATTAGTTTAACTATATATCGGCATATGTACCACCATTATTATAGTCAGTTCTTGTTTATAATGAATAAATATGATATAGTCTTACTATCAATTTATCATGAGGGGAGATTATGATGAAATTTGCAAAAGGAACTGATAAAGTGTTGACAATCATATACACTGTTTTCAGTGTTTTACTTATTGCCACATTTATATTATTACTTATATATGCAGGAGGTCTTATGAACAATGCCGGCGGCAGTATTATTAAAGCTGGCAGCTATTCACCTGATGATTACACAGCAGGATATAGATTTATGGGACATTTATTTTATGGTGGACTTTCTTTCACAGCATCTGTTTTCTTATATATAATTGCTATATATGCAGCACTTTTTGCTTTACCACTTATAATAATTACAATATTTGCTTATGTTGGCATGGCATTATATAAGAAAACGCATAATCCAAAACACATAAAACGCAATCTTATTGTTAAAATCGTATATACCGCAATATGGACAATACTTGCACTTATAATGACAATCAATGATGTTGGATTTGTTGTTATGTTCGTAATACTGGCTCTTGTATTATCGCTTCTTTTCGGTGCTTTGTACGGCATGACCAATCATGAATATTTTTCCGAATACTAAAATAATGGCAGGACACGATATTAATCCATGTCCTGCCATATTATATTTAATCTTACAGATGAAGCACTCTCTCTTTAATCTCCTGAGTTCTTCCCTGATTCCAGAACTGTGTCCCAATATATCCACAAGTACGTCTTGCAACATTCATCTTATCCTGATTACGGTTTCCGCAGTTAGGGCATTCCCATATAAGCTTTCCGTCATCATCAGTTATAATCTGAATCTGTCCTGTGTAACCACATTCCTGACAGTAATCACTCTTAGTATTAAGCTCCGCATACATAATATTATCATAAATGTACTGCATAACCTTAAGTACTGCAGGAATATTATTCTGCATATCAGGAACCTCAACATAGCTGATAGCACCACCTGGGGATAATTCCTGGAACTGTGATTCGAATTTCAGTTTATCAAATGCATTGATATTCTCTGTTACATGAACATGATAACTGTTAGTTATATAGTTCTTATCTGTTACACCGGCAATCTTACCGAATCTCTTCTGTAAACACTTAGCAAACTTGTAAGTTGTTGATTCAAGTGGTGTACCATAAAGTGAGAAATCAATATTAGTCTCTGCCGCCCATTTCTTACATATATCGTTAAGATGTTTCATTACCTCAAGTGCAAATTCTGTACCATCTGGCTTAGTATGTGTAACACCCTTCATGTAATATGTACACTCGCAAAGTCCTGCATATCCAAGAGAAATTGTTGAATATCCGCCATAAAGAAGCTTATCAATTGTTTCACCCTTCTTAAGTCTTGCAAGTGCACCATTCTGCCAGAGAATTGGAGCAACATCTGAAGGTGTTCCTTTAAGTCTGTAATGTCTACACATAAGTGCTCTCTTACAGAGTTCCAGTCTCTCATCAAGGATACTCCAGAATTTATCCATATCCTTTCCTGATGAGCAGGCAACATCAACAAGGTTAAGAGTTACAACTCCCTGATTAAATCTGCCATAATACTTTGGCTTTCCTGTTTCCGGATCAATATATGGTGTAAGGAAGCTTCTGCATCCCATACATGGGAAACACTGTCCATTGCCATTGGCATCAACCTTTAATTCCTTCATCTTCTTTTCAGATATATAATCAGGAACCATTCTCTTAGCTGTACATTCTGCTGCCAGCTTTGTAAGTTCCCAATACTTGCTGCCTTCTCTTATATTGTCCTCCTCAAGAACATATATAAGCTTAGGGAAAGCTGGTGTAATCCATACACCCTTCTCATTCTTAACACCCTGCATTCTCTGCTTAAGAACTTCCTCTGTAACAAGAGCCAGATCTTCTCTTGTTCTTCCTTCTGGAACTTCATCAAGGTACATAAATACAGTAACGAATGGAGCCTGACCATTAGTTGTCATAAGTGTGATAACCTGATACTGAATCATCTGGACGCCACGCTTAATCTCATCTCTTACACGAAGTTCAGCGACCTCTTTAATCTTCTCTTCTGATGCTTCTATTCCTGTTCTCTCAAATTCATCCCTTACCTGACCAATAAATTTCTCACGGCTCACCTGAACAAACGGAGCAAGATGTGCAAGTGATATACTCTGTCCGCCATACTGTGAACTTGCAATCTGTGCAATTGCCTGAGTTGCAATATTACATGCTGTAGAAAAGCTGTGTGGCTTCTCAATCATAGTCTCGCTTATTACAGTTCCATTCTGTAACATATCCTCAAGATTGACAAGACAGCAGTTATGCATATGCTGTGCAAAATAATCTGCATCATGGAAATGTATAAGTCCCTGCTCATGTGCATCAACAATATCTGCTGGGAGAAGAAGTCTTTTAGTAATGTCCTTACTTACCTCTCCTGCCATATAATCTCTCTGCACACTGTTAACAGTAGGATTCTTATTAGAATTTTCCTGCTTTACTTCCTCATTATTACACTCAAGAAGGCTTAATATCTGCTCATCTGTTGAATTAGACTTACGCACAAGCGCTCTCTTATAACGATATGTAATATACTTTCTTGCAACTGCAAATGCTCTTAAATTCATAATCTGGTTTTCTACAAGATCCTGAATTTCCTCAACACTTAATGAACGGTTCATTTCTTTACAGATGCTCTCAACATTATTAGATATTGTTTCAATCTGTTCTTCTGACAGTCTTTCGCTATGGACAACTTCCATATTAGCTTTTGATACGGCGGCCATGATTTTACTTATATCAAATGTAACCTCCGACCCACTTCTTTTAATAATTTTCATACTTCAAACCCTCACATAAACACTTTCATGTCCCCATGAATAATCATTAATAACACCATGTGAAATCATACACATGAAAAAAATCTGCTGGGAACCCAGTATCCATGCGGTTTCCCAAGCAGATTTGATTATACAACATATAGGCTTGCAAGTCAATCAAAAACACAATATCTTGTAATAAAATATATTAATTAATTATTTTCAGACTCAGCAATAATATTAATAAGAGAAGCTGCTACCACAGCCATTTCTATTTCATACTCAGCCCACTGTGACGATTCCTTACAACGGTCTATTGTAAATATTCCCTTAACATTGTTCTGTGTTCCGACTATGCAATGTATAGTAGAAAAAACTCTCTTTTCTCTCATTGCCATACCAAATTCCGGTGCAATATCTGTCTGTCTTCCAACAAATCCAATAGCAACATGATTCTTCCCGCCAAGGAGCTTCCTGAATTCTTCTGTATTAACATAGTCTGCACTCATTGGACCACCCAGTTCTACCCCGATATAATATGTCCTGTTAAGGTTAGGCCCCCAATACAGATTAATACTGTCAAGCTTAAAAGAATCATACATATGATGAAGCAGTTCATCAACAGCTTTTCTTCCATCCTGTGCAAATTCTTCCATTATTCCTGACAGAAAACGAAGTTCTTTCATCTCTCTGCCATCATTAACATTCTTATCCTTTGTATTAAGCGAATTCTCATACGATTCCTTATGAAGATCATCTCTGAAAAATACATATCTGTCTCTTCCCTTTTCCTTAGCAACATACAGACAATAATCAGCTTTTTTGAAAAGCTCTTCGTATTCTGTGCCATTATTTGGACTATATGATGCTCCGATAGAACATGTTATCATCAGGTCTTCAAAATCATCAACAAATTCCCATTTAATCTGCGTTCTTATTGCTCTTAACATTCCTCGCAACGCATGCTCATCATTAATTCCATTAAACACAATGATAAATTCATCGCCACCTATTCTTCCGACGACTCCATCCTCACCGACTACTTCCTTAAGCTTTCGTCCTACTCTTGCAAGAATCTTATCTCCATACATATGGCCATACACATCATTGACCTTCTTAAAATGATCCACATCAAGAACAGCTATTGTGACCCTGTTATTCTTTTCTTCTTTAAGGCACTTTACAGCATAAGCAGTTATTGTTTTCTTATTATATACATGCGTAAGAGAATCAAACTGTAATTCTTCTATCATATCTGAAATCTGGTTATAACTACGGTTATCTGCCTCTGGAATAACCCTGCCAACAACAATCTTTCTTCCATCGCTCTTGGTCATAACAGTTCCGATGAATCTCAATGTTTCCATAACCTTGTTATATGTACGCATGCTGGTCTTAAACTTTGTTGAGAATGTCTGTGTATATGAACGCACCTCAGATATAAAATTAGTGAACATTTCCTTATCACTTTTCTCTATATATCCTTCTGTAAGCATCTGTCTCTTCCAGTCATCAATATCAGCCTTGTATATAATATCTCGTGAATCAACATCATATCTGTACATACTGAAAATATTATTATCCCTATTATATGTAAATGTGTATTCACGGTCTAATCCAAGAAGCATCTTATGCTTTGATACATCATCCCTGAGACTCTTATTAGCTTCTTCTATTGATTCAACATCGACAATCTCAATATCTCTCATATGTCCATTGCCAGCACCGCGCTGCTGATACACAAAAAGATGATTATACCTTTCCTCTCCCTGTGCATTAATAAACTTAAACATTCCACTCTTGGCGGTACCATCATAATTTTCTATGAAATCTATCAGCCTTTCTTTATCCTGTGGTGCTACCACTTCAAGAAGTGTATCTACAATGCGTCCGAAATATTCTTCAAATGCTTTATTAGAAACACTTACTACACAATATTTGTCAACAGATGCAATTCTCCTGCTCATCTTGTGTACAATTTCAAATTTTTCTTTTTCTGTCGCTTTATTATCCATGTTGGTACCTCATGCTATTTACTATTAATTCTTAATAACTAATTCCGAATTTTGATAATAAAATTATATTATATACATGACGATTTTACAAGTGTTCTAAAGTACATCCCTTAATTTTTTTGGTACTTTAGTACCAATACAAAATATTGTATTTTCTTTTGCATAACAACATGTTATAATACAATATATTGTTGGTTTTAGCTTGAAAGCATTATTATTAAATATGAGGAGGGTTTCTAATGGAACGAGTAAAGTACAACAAAGTTGAGGTCAGCCACGGAAATATTGCAAAAAAATTCCCTGTCTATGAAATTTATCTTGATGGCGTTATTGTGACTAAGGTATCATCTGAGAACGAAGCTTTAGAGATGGTATCCCGCTGGCAGGAAATTTACAAATAATTCTTAAAAGCAAAAGGCATGTACACCCTGCAATGTACATGCCTTTTTTATAACATTTTCTTCTTCTTTAATACCCACAAAACTATTATACATATCAGAAGTATTATTCCACTTATTATCTCAAATCCAAAAGGTGTCTTTGCAAATGGCATCCATTCTCCGCCAACATTCATTCCATATATGCCGGATATTATTGTTGGAATAGCCATCACAATTGTAATTGAAGTAAGATATTTCATTACATTGTTCAGTTTACTGTCAATTACTGATGACATCAGCTCCCTTGTACCATCAATGACATCCCTGTATATTGTTGTCATCTCTATGGCCTGCTGGTACTCAACCATTACATCCTCAAGAAGCTCCATATCTTCAGGATACTGTTCAAGCCTTTTATATCTTCTGAGTCTTTCTAACACAATACTGTTAGCTCGAAGAGATGTTGCAAAATAGACAAGCGTAGATTCCAACTCGTGAAGTTCGATAAGGTCTGTATCTGATGTGTCTCCATCAACTCTCTCCTCTATCTCAATTCTTTTCTTATCAATCAGACGAAGATTTGCCTGATACACAAATGCTGAACGGAAAAGCATCTGGTATATAAAACGCATTTTTTTCTTAGTGCTGAATTCTCTGACTTTATTCCTTATGAAATAATTAATAATAGGTGTATCTACTTTGCATACAGTTATTATTGCATCACTTTTAAGAATTATGCCAAGTGGAATTGTTGTATACATTTTCTTTTCATGTCTTACCTCTGGGGTTGGAATATCCACAAGTATTAATGTATATCCATCCTCAAGACTTATTCGCGAACTTTCTTCTTCATCAAGCGCAGATGCAATATCCTCCGGTTCTATTTCAAAACGCTCCGCTATCTGCTCAAGTTCTTTACTTGTAGGATCTACCATATTAATCCAGCATCCATCCTGAATATCATCCAGCGTGCTTAACACCTGCTGGTCCGTTCTATATATCTCTACCATAAGTCCGGCCTTTCATAATTATTATTTCATCAAAATCGTCCCTGATGCGTCTCATAATAAAATCTCTTAAAGGCTCATCGAAACTTCTATATATATTGCTTACGGCTTCACATTCTAATGGATTGCGCGTAAGAAAATATCGTGTATTAAAACTATACATCGTATACATTATATGAAGCACTCTAACATCTGGCTTTGACAAGCCATTCTCCAATGCACAGTAGCTTCTATGAGACATTCCCAATATATGTGCCATATTGGTTTTATCCATATCCTGTATCCGTCTTATTTCTGTAAGAGTATATCCGGTCCGCACATTATCAGGCACATCAAGTTCCATTCCATTGACAATTTCAAGTATCATTCTGTGATAATATATCACTTCCCTTTCTTCTTTATACCCGAATTGCAGCATGCTGTCAAATAGACAAAGCAAATTTCTTATAAAAACTTTTTTCCTGAATTCAGGGCATTCCTTATACATCTGCATAAACGGGTTATCATTTCGTATTCCATGCAATATGTAGTCAGAATTCCAATCCGTATATTTCTCCATTCTTTCTATCATTCTGTATGTAACAGGCTGCGTTCCAGTTTCTATACGTGCCAGATAATCAGGCGTGATATGAAGTATTTCTGCCACTTCTATTCTTGACAGTTCCTTACATATCCGATATTCTTTCAGTCTGTCCCCTATTTTGTACATTCATTCCTCCAAGCATCACATTTTTGACAATGCGACTATAATATACGATTAATGATGCACAATTAGTACGACAGCCTGTAATATTTATAATATTAATCTATAAAGCATTATTTCTTGTCAGTTTTACAGCTTCTTAATCCACATGAGCCGCAATTACCATCACAGCCCTTCCCAAGACCGCTTTTTTCATGCTTATATGAAACTGCAATATATATGGCAACAACCACAACTAACAATATTCCTGCTGATATAACCTGTCCCATTCTTTATCTCCTTATTAATTGCTCTTATAAGCTTTTCCAATCTCACCTGTAAGTAAAGCAAATATCTTAAGTATCATTGCACGCTCTGATTTGTCAAGTTCCCTGAAAGACTTAAGAACGGCATTAATATTCTTAAACCTGGCTGTACTTATCTCTGAAAGGTTCTTTGCACCACTTGCAGTTACCAGTGAGAATAATGTATCTACGAATTCTGCCCTCTGTTCTCTTGTAAGCCCGTCTATCCATGCGCTCAGTGCTGCATTTAACCTTTTACTCTTAGGACTTAACTCCTGCTCAGTCTCAAAATCTGGTCCTATAACCTGCCATGACATAGAATCATGCTGCATAAGACCTGACTGGCTGCTCTTTACAACCTCATAATCCCCATCATGATTAAGAAGCATTCCAACAACTGAGCCATAAGGAACAATACTCTTAATCCTAGGCAGAATTGCCAGATAATCCGGATGCTTTACAAAATCACTGTCAAATCCCGGACCATCATTATTATAAACAGTAATAATTCTTTTCTTCACTGATGGTCTTGCAAATACTGATGCATATACTGCCAGATTACCACCTTTGGAATGTCCGCCAAGAATCAGCTTTCCTTCTGAACGCTGCACGGTTGTGTCAATATATCTTACCGCATCCTTCTGCGATGGAACAGGGGATAAGAAGCTCATGTTAAAATCCTCTTTCCAACCCACAAGTGTATCATCAGTTCCCCTGAAAGCAATATACGTAAGTCTGTTATCAATTCTTACATGAAATGCCGCAAACTGTTCTTCTTTGCCGCCATCGACATAATCAACATAATTAGTAAGTATAAGTGAGCCAAATCTTTTTGTTGCTGCTGCCTCCCTTAAAAGATACGGGGCTTTTCCTATGAAAGATTTGCATTTCTTAATCTCCTTCTCATCATGGGTATCAAAAAATGTGTCTGCCGCTTCCGCAATTGTAATAGTCTCGATACTTCCAGGTGCCGGTACAATATCAGTAAAATCAACATATGCAATCTGCGCAAGTATTAAATTGTCCACGTCATTAAATGGTGCCTGGCTAAAATCAAGGTCACCTCTCCATTTCAAATAATCAGATACATTACTCATATTTAACCCCTTCTTATTCTACGCATTTTCCTTTCAGAAACCTTCTTAGTTACAAGATCCTTCCATACTGAAGGTGTGAACAGAATTATCAGTGGAAATAACTCCAGTCGTCCGGCAAGCATGTCAAACATCAGGACATATTTGCTGAAATCAGAATAACTTCCAAAATTCTGTGTTGGTCCGACAGCCGAAAGCCCAGGACCTATATTATTAATAGTCGCTGCTACTGCAGTGAAATTCGTCACAATATCCTTTCCTTCAATAGATATTAGCAGTAAAGACGCTGTGAATATCATCATAAATGTTATGAAATATATACTCACCGACCTGCATGTTTCACTATCAACAGGCTTTCCTTCTGTCTTAATCACCTTAACACTCTTAGGATGAATATATGACTGAATCTCTCTGAATATTGTCTTTATCACTATTATAAACCTGGAAACCTTAATTCCGCCACCTGTACTTCCGGCACATGCTCCCACAAACATCAGCACAACAAGCACCGACTTTGACAATGACGGCCACATATCGAAATCCACTGATGAAAATCCGGTTGTCGTTATAATAGATGCAACCTGAAACATTGACTGTCTCAGTGTAAGTTCAACAGTACCTACACTTCTGTATATATTAACAAATATAATTGCTGTTGCTGCAAGGATAATTCCAAAATAACATCTTACCTCTTCTACTTTAACAGCCTTCTTAAACTGTCTTAGAACAATAAGATAATATGCGTTGAAATTAACTCCAAACAATATCATAAATATGGTTACAACCCACTGGATATAAGGTGAAAAGCTTGTAAAGCTGTCATTTCTGATACCAAATCCACCTGTTCCGGCTGTTCCCATTGCTGTATTAAGTGCATCAAGGAATGTCATTCCTCCAAAAAGAAGAAGAATTGTCTGAAGTACAGTCATCCCAAAATATATAATATACAGTATTCTTGCTGTATATCTGATCTTAGGAACAAGTTTACCCACTGATGGTCCCGGACTCTCTGCTTTCATAAGATTGATATTGGAGCCACCTGTAAGAGGTATTACTGCAAGCAGAAATACCAGAACTCCCATACCACCAATCCAGTGAGTAAAGCATCTCCAGAACATAATGCTCTGTGACAGTCCTTCAACTTCACTTAATATACTTGCTCCTGTCGTTGTAAATCCTGATATTGTCTCAAAAAGCGCATCTGTGAATGAAGGTATTTCCCTGCTTATAAAAAAAGGCAGACAGCCAAATATACTCATAAGAATCCAGCTGAGTGCAGTTGTAATGCAACCCTCCTTCAGATAAAAAACTGTATTGGCAGGCTTTTTAATTGTCATAAGAATCCCACATACAGCACATAGTGCAATTGTTATCAAGAATGCAGATATTGCCTTCTCCCTGTATATAACGCCAACAATCACAGGAATGACCATAAGAGCCGCTTCTATCTTTAAAACATGTCCAAGAATATATCTTACTATAGAACTGTTCATATCAATGTTCCCAGCCTTTCCTATCTAAGAATATCAGTTATAGCATCAAACCCTGTATGAGTTGTTACAATAACCACAGTATCTCCAACCATAAGGCTGTCAGTACCACTTGGAATAATAATCTTACCATTACGGTTAATAAGTGCTATAAGCAGATTATCCTTCAGCTTAAGTTCCATAAACTGCTTGCCTGTAACTCCTGATTCTTTATCAACATTAAACTCTATAGCTTCTGCCTTCTGGTCAAACAAATGATACAAGGTCTGTATGTTATTGCTTCCCATAGACTCCTTCTTAGCTCTTACATAAGCAATGATAGCTTCTGATGTTATATATCTTGGATAAATCACACTGCCAAGATCAAGGCTGTTAATAACACTGCTGAATCCCATTCTTGTTATTTTCGTAATACATTTGGCTTCAGATACTTTTCTTGCATACAGAGTAAGCATTACATTCTCTTCATCAATCCCTGTAAGAGGAACAAAGCTCTCAACATACTCAATCCCCTCTTCTCTTAAAAGGCTCTCGTCAGTACCATCACCATTGATAATAACAGCTCCCGGCAGCTCCTCGCTTAACTTTAACGCGCGTTCCTTGTCATTCTCAATAATCTTTACATCAATTCCCATATTAAGGAGCTGTTTTGCAAGATAATATGCAACTCTTCCACCTCCGACAATCATGGTACTCTTGACCTGATGTGTCTGAAAACCTACACTTGCAAGAAATGTCCTTGCATTCTTTCTTGATGCAATGAAAGATAACTTATCATCTGCCCTTATAATAAAATGTCCCGATGGAATGAACACCTCACCATCCCTCTCAACTGCACATATAAGAACCTTAGATGATGAAGCCTTAGATATCTCCGCAAGGGTATGGTCACACATCTGGTTACCCTCAGGGACTTTTATCTTAATCATCTCTGCCTGTCCATGTGCAAATGTTCCAATCTCAAGTGCTGTAGGCATATAAAGCACACGTGCTATCTCACTTGCAGCCTCGAATTCCGGATTAATAATCATTGCCAGACCTAATCTGTCTCTTAAAAATGCAGCTTCCTGACTGTATTCAGGTGTTCTTACTCTTGCAATTGCCTCACATCTGCCAGCTCTCTTTGCAAGTGTACAGCATAAAAGATTCAACTCATCAGAATCTGTTACTGAAATAAGAAGGTCAGCTGAGTCAATACCTGCCTCCTTCTGAACTGCAAAACTGGCTCCATTGCCCTCAACTCCCATAACATCATATGCACTTGTTATGGCATCAAGCTTAACCCTGTTCTTATCAATAAGAGTAATGTCATGGTTCTCCCTGCTGAGTCTCTCAACAAGAGTGGCACCAACCTTACCGCCACCTACAACTATAATATTAAGTCCGTTCTTTCTGGACTTGACATTCCCAAACATTCCAATCCCCCTTTTGCCACATTGTTTTGCGAAGCAAACTATCTACCCATTTCTTTTAATTCTTCAAGCAGTTCCAAATCAGACTGCTGTACCTTTATATTAGATGTTATAGGTGCCTCTCCAGGATTGGTAACTGTAATTTCAATTATGGTTCCTTCCTTAAGTCCACCTGCAAAACATCTGTTAAGAAATGCCACGAACTTCGGATGATTCTTCTGAAACTTATTCTTGGCACTCATAAGCTTCATAATTGATGCTGGATTCATAATAATCTCCATTCTTTCTAATTCTGCTACTCAGCATGCAAAGTATACCATATTATCAAAAAAATAGAAATCCCTGACATCTCTTGCATATATTAATTTTTCAAAAATTTACTTTAAAATAAATTTAAAATAATTTTTCTAAAAAAGTATTGACAAATTATCATTTTCCCATTATTATCTTAATTGTCTTTGCGCGAGTGGCTCAGTGGTGGAGCACCTCCTTGCCAAGGAGGGGGTCGCGGGTTCGATCCCCGTCTCGCGCTCTTTTATTTTGTAAGGAAGTCAGTATTTATCTGACTTCCTTTATTTATGCAAAAAGACATGGCGCCACCTGGTACCATGTCTTTCTCTAAGTTTAATAAGTGATGCGCTATCACCTGTCACTTCACATAAACAGCCGCTTTATCTGATACTTTTCCTGAATTGTCGCCACCACCGACTTCCTTAAATCCCACATCAACAATCTCTGTTGTTCCGTCTCCATATGTCACAGTTATACTTAATGTAAGTCCTTCATACATATTTTTAACCATCTCATTGTATACCTGACGTTCCTGATACAAAGATTCTTTTTCTAACTGCTTTGAAAACTTTACAATCTGTATGCCCCCGCTCTGACTGTTGCCGCTCTCCTCATACTCTTTCCCGATATCTTCAATAATGTAATAAGCATAGCCGTTCTCCGTCTGTTTTCTGAATTTTTCAGAAGATGTCTGATATTCAGGACTGTCCTTGTCAACCTCTTTCATTCTCGCCAGATTATATGTCACATCTGAATCATTTCCCGTTATAGAATACTTAATCTTTGAGATATCTTCACCCATTACATTTATACCAGCCATAACCTGTCCCATCACAGATGAATCTCCAGCCTGGCTTGAAATTCCAGCCACAACTCCTGATACACCAGCATTTTTCTCATCATTAGAAAAAATACATTCCGATGTATCATCAAGCCCGGCTGCATACACATTCATTACATGAGCAATTTTAAATCCTGTCTGCTCTGATGCTGGCTGATTACTGCTCTGGTTTCCGTTTCCTGTCACAGAAGTCTTCAATCCTCTGACTCCCAATACAGCAGTAACAGCCGCTGCTGCCACAAGACCTGCTGCAATTATCTTCTTTACATTATTGCTCTTTTTATACCTGATATTCACACTGGCAGTTTTCTTGTAATTTCCCGCTTCTTCAATCATTTGCGGACTAATTTCATTAAGTCCTTCATATAAATCCATTGCCTCTGATTTTTTCATAGATATAAACCCTCGCTTTCCAGATATTTTCTTAATTCTTTTCTCGTTCTGTGAAGAGTAACTTTCACTGCTGATTCGCTCATCTGCATCCTTTCTGAAATATCTTTAATTGAGTCCGAGTACCAGTACCGCCTGAGAAATATAATTCTTTTATTTTTATCAACTGTTTCAAGAAAATGCGATAACATCTCTCCAATATCTTCCTTGTCCAGATGTGTCTGCAATCCGCCATCACCTATGCATTCTTCCAGCTCTTTTGTCAGCTCAACCACTTTTGCCTGCCTCTTACCAGCATTGTTTTTCCTTATCATATCAATCGCAATATTTCTTGCAGATGTTGCAAGAAATGCGAATAAATACTCTGGTCTTGCAGGCGGTATGCTGTTCCATGCCTTCATATACATGTCATTGACACATTCCAGCCCATCCTCTCTTGATTGCAATATATTGGCTGCCAGTGCATTTAACTTAGAACCATATTTTTCATCAACTGCATTAATTGCATCTTCATTCCTTTGAAAAAATAAATTAATTATCTGATTATCATCCATTACTGTCTGTACTCCCTGTTTTTTAAAAGCGTTAACCCTTTCATAATTAGAGACGGATTATTCCTGCAACGGTTACATTTATCCCATAAAAAAATTCTGGAAGACGCATTATCTCCCAGAATCATATTTATATTCACAACACATTAAGCATTACCACTGTTTTAGTAATTTCCCAAACACATCCAGTGCTTCCTGCACAACATCCGGTCTTGTCATATCTATTCCGCACAGCTTAAGAAGCTCAATAGGGTGCATTGAAGAGCCGCCTGACAAGAACTTTCTGTAGCCTGCTATAACCTGCTCATCACCTGCAAGTATCTTGGTTGATATTGCAATTGCAGCGGAATAGCCTGTTGCATACTGGTATACATAGAATGGTGTGTAAAAATGTGGTATTCTTGCCCACTCAAGTGCTATCTCATCATCAATAACCATATCCGGGCCGAAATACTTCTCATTCAGTTTCTTGTACATGGCACAAAGGCTCTCTGCTGATAAAACCTCACCCTGTTCAGCCTTTGCATGCGCTTCCATCTCAAACTCTGCAAACATCGTCTGTCTGTAAAGAGTTCCCTTAAACTGCTCAAAGAAATGATTGAGCAGATATCTTTTCTTCTTCTCATCATCAGTATTCTTTAACATATACTGCATAAGAATCGCTTCATTACAGGTTGACGCAACCTCCGCAACAAAGATCTTATATCCTGCATAAATATAAGGCTGGTTTGCATTAGAATAATAAGTGTGCATTGCATGTCCCATCTCATGAATAACCGTAAAAACATCATTGAGTGTATCTGAGTAATTAAGAAATACATATGGGTGTGTGCCATAAGCGCCCCATGAAAATGCTCCCGAACGCTTTCCGGTATTCTCATACACATCTACCCAGCCATTATTAAAGCCTTCTTTAATGTGTGAAACATACTCCTCACCCATTGGTGCAAGTGCCTTCACAACAATGTCCTTAGCCTCATCATAGCTTATCTTCCAGTCAATATCCTCTACCATCGGTGCATATATATCATAAAAATGCAGCTCGTCAACACCAAGTGCCTTCTTTCTTATATCAACATAGCAGTACATTTTGTCAAGATTGTCATTGACAGTCTTAATAAGATTCTTATATACATTTTCCGGAATAAATGAACCATCAAGATACATGTTCAGTGTTGACTTGTAACCCCTTGCGTCTGCATAGAACATTGCCTGCTTGACATTGCCATAAAACGCTGCCGCAATTGTGTTGATATACGCCCCATACTGCTTATACAACGCCTCAAATGCCGCCTTTCTTACAGCTCTGTCATGACTTTCCATAAATGTGGCAAAATTGCCGTTAGTCAGCTCATCTTCCTGTCCATTCTCTCTTTTCACCTTGCCAAACTTAACATCAGCATTGTTAAACTTAGAGAATACCTCATCAGGCACAGTTGACATCTGTGATGCCTTTGCAAGCAGTGCTTCCTCCTTTTCAGAAAGCGTATGCTCTTTCCCTGCGAGGCAGTCATCAATAAAATGCTTATACATTCCCAGCCTTTCATCCTCGCTGATATATTTATCAAGCACATCAGCATCTATTGATATAAGCTCAGGCTCTAAAAATGCATACTTCTCTGACACCTTCATCGCAGCCATCTGGGCTTTCCCAGATATTTCCTGATACTTTGAATTGCCTGTATCCTCATAATATTTCATAAATGCATACACATACACTCTTTCAGTAATGTATTCTACCTGTTCATACTCCTTAAGCGCCTTGTAAAGCATGCCGGCAGACTCGCCCATCCTGCCCTTAAGCTCACTTGGCTGGTCAGTCAGTTCAAGTATACTGTTATAATCCTTCTCCCATGCTTCATCAGAGCTGTATAAATCACTCACAGCCCATTTAAACTTATCATCAATCTCACTTCTTGCTGGCATAACAATCCTCCATTCATATTAACCTGCGGTAATATCCGCATTTATAAACAAAAGCCTGCAACAACTCATGCGCTGTCACAGGCTTATCATTCGTATTAATCAAGTTCTGGCAGATAAGCAGATGTCGCTATCGCAAGTGCACCATGTCCTATGTGGCAGGCAACTGAAAGTGAAAGCGGATCCATGTGGAAATCAAACTGTGGGAAAGTCTCTTTAACTAACGCAGCCCATTCCTCTACCTCCTCAGGATTACCTGAATAAGCAACCTCCATATGCATCTTTCCATCCTTTGCAAATTCTGCAAATCTTGTATCTAAATCATCCTGCATTGCCTTAAGCATAATCTTCTTCGCAGAAGCCTTACCTCTTGCCTTGGCAAATGCATCTAACTTCTCACCCTGAATCTGAAGCACAGGATTAAGCTTTAACATAGTTCCAATAGCAGCTGCCGCAGGAGTTATTCTTCCGCCCTTCTTTAAGTACTTAAGAGTATCAAGTGTAATATATATGCTTGATTCCATCTTATGCTTCTCAAGAATCTCCTTAATCTCTGCCGCAGACTTACCTCTCTTAGCAAGCTCCTTCGCATCAAGAACAGACTGTCTCATGGTTACAGAAATTCTCTGGTTATTGACAACCTGAACCTTTCCATCATAATCATCAGCAACCATAGCCGCTGTCTGACATGTTCCGCTGAGCCCGCTTGACATAGGAATATATACAAGCTCATCATATTCCTTAAGAAGCTCATCAAATGCGTCCTGCATCTCACCAATAGAAGGCTGTGAAGTAGATATATCAGCATCCTGCTTTAACTTCTCGTAAAACTCTTCCTGTGTAAGATTAATATCTTCAAAATACTGTTCTCCATCTATAAAGAACGGCATTGGTATAACTTTAACTCCAAGCTCCTTAGACTGAGCCTGTGTAATTCCACTGTTACTGTCTGTAAGTATGGCAACTTTACCCATGTAAATCCTCCCAATAACCTATTGCTGGTAAATCATATTTTTTGTTATACTTCCGTATATACCCTTATATAGTAAGGCATTTTGACACTTTTGTAAACAAATGTTTCTTATTTCAAAGTAATATTTTTATAAACTTTTATTGGAGAACCACTATGAAATATATTGAGATTGACTATCTGGACAGCATTTTAATGAATGCTCTTGAAGAACTTATTAACAAATGTGACGGCTACGAGCCTTATTACTGTGATTCCCATAACGACAGCTTTATCCAGTGTGCGCTTGTTGATGAAGATGCAGATTCACCTGTAATGTATGGCTTTATTGGACTGCTTATCAATGATGAATGCAGGTATGTTGAAGTTTCAGGTCTTATAGCTCCTGATTTTCGCCATAGAGGACATTTTCATAATATGCTATCCATCTGTTACAGGAAGCTTAAAAGCAGCTCTGCTGGCAATTTAGAGCTTATTGCGCCTATAAGCGGAGAACTTCTTAATTGTTCTTTATGTGGTGATGTATGTTTCTACGAATATCTGTACCAGCTTGATAAAGCACATTTTAACTTAGAATCAATACAGGCTGCAGAGCCTGACAATGCCGAATATTATCTTGAGGGTGAGGATTATCTTATGTATCTGCCGGAATATGAAGAACCTGTGGCGCTTCTTTATCTTGATACACAGAACACATTTGTCAATGTATACGGAGTATTCGTTGATGAGAAGCTTCGTGGGAAAGGCATTGGTACATGCCTTATGAAGCATTTTCTTAAAGACTACTTTAACATTGCTTCACTTCCACTCGTACTTAATGTAACAAGCAATAACAGGGCAGCTGTGGCATTATATAAAAAATGCGGCTTCGCCGAAGCAAGCCGCATTGAATATCATTATATTAACTGTTCTGACAACTAGTTCTTAGCTGCAATAACATCTCTCATATCGTACATTCCAGCCGGCTTTCCTGCAAGGAACTTGGCAGCCTCAACTGCACCCTTTGCAAATACAGCCTTAGAATGTGCGGTATGCTTGAATTCTATAACCTCGTCTTCTCCAGCAAAGATTACTTCATGCTCTCCAACAATAGTTCCGCCTCTTACGGCACTGATTCCGATTTCCTTAGGATCACGCTTCTGTCTTAACTGGCTTCTGTCATATCTGTAGAAATAATCATCATCAAGCACTTCCTTCATTGAATCTGCAAGTGCAAGAGCTGTTCCACTTGGCGCATCAAGCTTCTGGTTGTGGTGCTTTTCAACTATCTCAATATCAAAGCCTGCTGACGCAAACACTTTGGCAGCATCCTGTAAAAGCTTGAATAATGTATTGATTCCAAGTGACATATTAGCTGAACGTAATATTGCAACACTCTTTGATGCTTCATTGATTGATGCAATCTGCCCATCGCTTAATCCTGTTGTACATATTACAGCAGGAATCTTAGTTTTCTTAATATAGTCAACAAGTGTATCCTCTGCCTTAGCTGATGCGAAATCAATAATAACATCTGCTTCAACATTACATTCTTCTAATGAAGCAAATACCGGATATGAGTTATGTCCGTCATCGCGAAGGTCAATTCCTGCTACTATCTGTGCATTAGCATCATTAGCAACTATTCCTGTAATAACCTGTCCCATATGGCCGTTACAGCCATGCATAATTATTCTTGTCATGTTCATTCTCCTGTCAATTAAAGTATTCCGTAGTTAACCATTGCTTTCTTTAATCTCTCAAGGTTAGCCTCTTCCATCTCGCATAATGGGCTTCTGAGTGGTCCCATATCCCATCCCATAAGGTTAAGTGCATGCTTAACAGGAATTGGATTAACCTCGCAGAATAATGCATCTACAAGTTCTAATGCCTTAAACTGTAACTGTGCAGCCTTAGCAACATCTCCTGCTGCAAATGTAGCGCAGATATCATGTGTCTGCTTAGGAGCAACATTAGATAATACTGAAATTACACCCTTTGCTCCAATTGACATAAGAGGAACAATAAGTCCGTCTTCACCTGAGTACATATCAAGTCTTCCCTCAGCTAATGCCATTGTCTTGCTCTCCTGTGCAAGATTACCTGTTGCAGCTTTGATAGCAACGATATTGTCAACATCCTTAGCAAGCTTGGCTGCTGTCTCTGGCTGGATATTGCAGCCTGTTCTTCCAGGAACATTATACATAATGATAGGAAGGTCTACTGACTTCGCAACCGCTGTATAGTGCTGGATAAGGCCCTTCTGTGTTGCTTTATTATAATATGGTGTAACTACAAGACATCCATCAACTCCTGCCTTCTGTGCTTCCTGTGAAAGCCATACAGCTGTTTCTGTGCAGTTAGAACCTGTTCCTGCAATAACAGGAACTCTTTTCTTTACATAATCAGCAGCAAATCTAATTGTTTCTACATGCTCCTCATGTGTAAGTGTTGATGCCTCTCCTGTTGTTCCACAGATAATAATTGCATCTGTTGAGTTATTAATCTGGTAATCAAGGAATTCTCCAAGCTTATCATAATTAACTTCTCCATTAGCTTTCATTGGTGTAATAATCGCTACACCGGCTCCGGTAAATACTGACATACCATCCTTCTTTCCGCTGTTAACAGCTATTATTATGTACATGATTCCTGTCTATTCTCATCGCTACCTATGTGGGTAGCTCAACAACATAGAAGAGCCAATCTGCTCAAACAGACTGGCTCTTAAAGAAATCATAGTAATAGTCCTTTAAGTAGCTCTCCATCTATTCGATGACAGTCGTAAAACTATTAATCCTACGCCCAGTAAGACTGCTCCGGAAACAATCCTCTTCGGCACTTTCCCCTTTTACTATCCTTCATATGTCTTCCGGGACATCAGGATAATTACTCTTGAATCGTGCGACCTCTACCTGCTGTAGGGGAAACCCTTACAGTTAATGTGACTATATCACTCTGATAATGTTATGTCAATATATATCCTTAAACTAAAGAACATAAATGTTGTCTTAATTATTCCTCATCTTCAACAAGGTCAATCTTGCTTACTGATACCTCATAAGCAACTCTTCTCTCAACCTCTTCTTCTCCTATTTTCTTAGTGTACTCTCTGCTCTGTACACGTCCGCTAACCTGAAGATGTGCACCTACTTCAAGACCTCCTGCAAATCTTGCATTTCTTCCCCATGCTATACATGGTATGTAATCCGACTTGCCATATGGTCTGTTTACAGCCACTAAGATATCTGCAATTTCTCTTCCTAATGGAGTTTTTCTATAAATAGGAGGCTTGCATACATATCCGTCAAGGAATATCTGGTTAGACTTTGACTGCTCTTCAGGCATCTCGTCATCTTCTAAAAATCTTAATTCTCTTACAAATATTGAGAGAACAAGCTTATTCTTAGTTCCTTCATGTCTGTTATATGAGCGGAACTGTCCTGCAACCTCAATCTTCATTCCTCTATAATCCTTAGTAACATCAATAAGTCTTTCAGATATCATAAGTGGTATGACATCCACCATATCACTTAATCTGTTCACTGATACATTAGCAATATAGAAGCCCTCTCCAAAGACCTCATGGCTGAAAGTGAACTCTGAGACAATCTCTCCAATGATACACACTCTGTTGTTTTCAATTACTTTATCAAGCATTCTGTATTTCTCCCTTCTTTGCCACCTTATTATTAATGTGTTGTGGCATGTGCTTTGTTTTCTCTAATATGTATATGTTGTCGTTTTCGCAAATATTACAAAAACTTTTTGAATAATCTGTGTTCAAAAAATGAAAAAATTTTTATATATTTAGTATTGTTTTTTAAGAATATTGTGATAGAATATAAAAGTTGCTAATCATAGAAGATATTTTGAGTTTAATTCAGGAAGGACATTATTAATGAAAACAAAGCGTGATGATATTCGTAATATTGCAATTATTGCCCACGTTGATCATGGTAAGACAACCCTTGTTGATGAGCTGTTGAAGCAGAGCGGAACTTTCAGAGCTAATCAGGAAGTCGCTGAACGAGTTATGGATTCCAATGATATCGAAAGAGAAAGAGGAATCACTATTCTTTCTAAGAATACAGCTATCACATATAAGGATACTAAGATTAACATTATTGATACTCCTGGCCATGCCGATTTTGGCGGTGAGGTTGAACGAGTACTTAAAATGGTTAACGGCGTTATTCTTGTTGTTGACGCATTCGAAGGTGTTATGCCTCAGACTAAGTTCGTATTACAGAAAGCCCTTGATATGAATCTTTCTGTTATAGTATGTATTAACAAGATAGACAGACCAGAAGCAAGACCAGAAGAAGTTATCGATGAGATCTTAGAGCTTTTCATTGACCTTGATGCTAATGAAGATCAGCTTGATTGTCCATTCATTTTTGCTTCAGCTAAGTCAGGCTATGCTATGGCAGACCTTAATGATGAAAAGAAAGACATGCAGCCACTCTTCGACTGTATCGTCAATAACATTCCTGCACCAGAGGGTGACCCTGATGCAGATACACAGATGCTTATCTCTACTATTGACTACAACGAATTCGTTGGTAGAATTGGTGTAGGTAAGATTGATAATGGAAGCCTTAAGGTTAATCAAGAGGTTATGATTGTTAACCACCATGATCCAAGCGTTAAGAAGCGTGTAAGAATTACTAAGCTTTATACATTTAACGGACTTAATAAGGTAGAAGTTAATGAAGCAGGAATCGGTGAAATTGTTGCTGTATCAGGTATTGCTGATATTCATATCGGTGATACAATCTGTTCACTTAACAACCCTGTTGCCATTCCTTTCCAGAAGATTTCAGAGCCTACTCTTTCTATGGACTTCATGGTTAATGACAGTCCTCTTGCAGGTAAAGAAGGTAAATTCGTTACTTCAAGACATTTAAGAGACAGACTTTTCAAGGAACTTAATACAGATGTTAGTTTAAGAGTTGAGGAAACACCTGGCGTTGAGAACTCATTTAAGGTTTCAGGACGTGGTGAGCTTCATCTTTCAGTTCTTATTGAGAATATGAGAAGAGAAGGTTATGAATTTGCAGTAAGTAAAGCCGAGGTACTCTACCACACAGATGAGAGAGGTAAGAAGCTTGAGCCTATGGAACTTGCTTATATCGATGTCCCAGATGACTGCACAGGATCTGTTATCCAGAAGTTAAGCCAGAGAAAAGGCGAACTCCTTGGTATGTCACCAATTAACGGCGGATACACAAGACTTCAATTCTCTATTCCTTCAAGAGGTCTTATCGGATACAGAGGCGAATTCCTTACTGATACTAAGGGTAACGGTATTATCAATTCTTCTTTTGAAGGATATGAAGAATACAAAGGAGACATTTCTTACAGAAAGAATGGTTCTCTTATCGCTTACGAAAGCGGTGATGCTATCACTTATGGTCTTTTCAATGCGCAGGAAAGAGGTACTCTTTTCATTGGACCAGGTGAGAAAGTATATGCCGGAATGATCGTTGGCGAGAATCCTCGTACTGAGGATATTGAGGTTAATGTATGCAAGACAAAGCATCTTACCAACACTCGTTCTTCAAGTGCTGATGAGGCCCTCCGTCTTGTTCCGCCTAAGATTCTTAGCTTGGAGCAGGCACTGGATTATATTGACACAGACGAATTACTTGAAGTAACACCTAAGAGTCTTAGAATCCGTAAGAAGATTCTTGATCACACAGCTCGTTACAGAGCAAACAAAAAGTAATTATTTTTAGGAGGTTTGAATTATGGATAGCGATTTAGGAGCTAAAGTTAAGAAGTTAAGAATTGCACACGGTCTTACACAGGAAGACGTTGCTAAAGCATTAGAGGTTACACCTGGTTACATAAGTAATGTTGAGAATGGCCGTAACCTTATGACATTAAGAATGCTTTCATATTATGCAGAGCTTACAGGAGTTTCTCTTGATTATCTTGCAGGAAGCGTTGACAAGTCATACCAGAATACAGCTCTTGACAATGAAATCATGCAGATTGTACAGAAGTTAGATGTTGATTCTAAGGAAAAGCTTATCTCTACACTCAGAATCTGGTTTGCTGAGAATAAGTAATTAAAGCCGGCAGGCATCTAAATAAGGAGACGGGTTATATTCCCGCCTCCTTTTATTTTTAACTCTGTATTGATTTCATCTGATAGAACTCGCCTTTAAGTTCCATAAGCTCATCATATGTTCCATATTCAACACAATGGCCATCCGCTATTACTGCTATTCTGTCTGCACCCTTTATAGTTGATAATCTGTGTGCAACTATAAATGTTGTCCTGTCTTTAGTAAGATTATTAAGTGCCTCCTGAATAAGCTTCTCGGATATACTGTCTAATGCCGATGTTGCCTCATCAAGAACTATTACCTTAGGATTTCTCATAAGTGCCCTTGCGATTGATACACGCTGTCTCTGGCCTCCTGAAAGCTTTCCTCCATGTTCTCCGACAACTGTGTCTAATCCATCCGGAAGTGAATCTATAAGATCTCTTAAATTAGCTGCGTCAACAACTTTGTTAAGTGTATCTTCATCAACATCATCTATTCCATATGTTATATTATCTCTTATAGTACCTGAGAATAATATTGATGTCTGCGGTACAACCGCCAGATGCTTTCTATAACTTCTAAGATCAATATCTCTGATATCATGTCCATCAATTGTAACAACTCCGTCTGTGGCGAAATTAAAGCCTATAACAAGGTTAAGAATTGTAGATTTACCGGCTCCTGATTCTCCCACAAGTGCAATCGTCTGTCCCTTATCAACATGAAGATTAAGTTCATGAAGTACCGGTTTATCTGTATTATTATAGGCAAATCTGACATTTTTAAAATCAAACTCACCTTCTACACTATCAAGTGCTTCTTTTCCGTCATTACATTCAATATCTTCTTCAAGAAGTACTTCTCCAATAGAATTAACCGACTCAACGCCCTTGGCAATTACTGGTATAAGTGACATAAGTGATGATACCTGGCTTACTATTGTTGCAAAATAACTTTGGTAAAGTGTAATATCTCCAGGACCAACACTTCCCTTTAAAGCAAGAAATCCTGTGAATCCCAGACACACAACCTGAAAAATCTGGAATATTGCCCATCCAACCGAGCCAAATAATGCCTGTATAACATCAAGCTTATAGCCTTTCTCAGCAACTGCAAAAAGCTGTCCGCTCATCTTGGTTACCTCTTCCTCTTCAAGTGCATGTGCCCTTGTAACCGGAATAAGCTCAACCATCTCCATAACCCTTGCAGATGTCTCTTCCATCTCTTTACGGAACTCGGTATTTCTCTTCTTCATAATATTTCTGAAAAATACCATAGTTGCCGCCGCAAGAGGTGTAGTAAGAAGAAAGAATAAGAATACTATAAGACTCTTTGATACCGTAACAAAAAGTGCAACTCCAATATTAAGTGCAATATTTAATATACTTAAAAACATCTGTGTTGATAGTGTCTCAACCGCCTCCACATCTCGCATTATCTTTGATTGCAGTCTGCCTGACTGTGTCTCTTTGTGATACGAAATTGAAAGCTGTTGCAGTTTCCTTACAAGTGCTTTTCTAAGTCCTGTTTCTGCATATCTCGTTGCTAATGATTTATATCTTGTATACAGATAATTCATTGGCACATTAAGAGCAACTAATGCAACCATAATTATTGCCTGAATAATAATATTCTGTATAGTATCTGGCGAACCGCTTGTAATATCATTGATAATATTAGCCGTTACAATTGGCAGAACCCACACAGGGGCATGCTTTATAAAGAAAAATAATACCGCAAGAAAGAACTTATTATAATTTCCCTTATAAAGCCCTATAAGTATCTTTAACGGATGCCCCTTATGTTTCCTATAGCACTCAATGAACCAATTCTCAACATCAATTCCCTTTGGTGCATGTAAATTCATGATTGTTCCTCATATTTCTATATATTTATACTAATCTCTTTCAATCTTATCAACATTATCTGCCACAATTGCTTCTCCATCACAGCCTTCAATATTGACATTCTTTAATATAAGTTTTTCTACATTACTTACAATAAGTCCCTGTCTGCTTGCTTCATCACAGCCAAGCATCATTGCTGCTACACCCGGCTTTGCATCTTTAGCATAGCTGAAGTTAATATTCTCAAATGTAAGCTTCTCAACTTTACTCTCTGGCAGACCGAATATATATGCACCTGCAACATGGCAGTTTTTCGCATTGATATCCTTAAATGTAAGACTCTTAATTGAAGGTGTTCTGTCATCAACAGGAAGCGGCTTTCTAGAGCCAACATACTCTGTCTTTCCATCCGGATCACAGAAATAGAAACTGTTAACAACAAATGGTGTCATAACATTATCCATATCAATATTCTCAAACGAAATATCATCAAGTACAGATAATTTACCACGACCTCTTCTTGTCTTAACTCTTAAACCTCTGTCTGTATTCATGAACATACAGTCTCTGATATGAACATCTTTAACTCCAGCTGCAATCTCGCTTCCTACTGTTACTGCACCGTGTCCGTCTCTCATACAGCACTGGCGTACTGTCATATCCTCTGTAGGAGTCTTTTCCTTCTGAGCCATATATATCTTGCCTGACTTGATTGCTATACAGTCATCGCCAACTGATATGTATGTTCCAAGTACAAGAACATCCTGACAGCTTTCCGGGTCAAGACCATCTGTGTTGTGTGAATTAGCAGGATTAAGAATCTTAACATCAATAAACTTAAGATGTTTACTAAAATATGGGTGGATTGTCCATGATGGTGAATTCTGAACTGTAATTCCATGCATAGTAACATTACTACAGTTATTGATAAAGAATAATCTTGGTCTCCACGCAGTATTTCTTATCTTACAATTCTTCCACCAGTTATCGTGAGTTGTACATCCATCAATAGTTCCTTCACCTGTAATTGTAACATTTGAACAGTTAATACCACATACAATTGCTGAAAACATATCCAGAGGATTGCCTTCCCATGTACCAAGATTGTAATAATCTTTCTCATCGTATGTCTCAATCTGTCCCGGTAATATAGGGAACTTTTCTCTTTCTGTAAATGCTGAAAGTACTGCTCCTTTAGCAAGCTCAAGGTTAAGATTATCTTTTAAAAATATGCTTGATATCTTATAAACACCCTCTGGAACTAATACTCTGGAATCCTTAGGAGCTGCCATAATCGCACACTGGATTGCATTAGTATCATCATGTTCTCCATCACCATACGCACCAAATTCTCTGACATTAAGTGTTACATATTCATAATCTGTCTTAAATTCAACAGGTCCATATTCTTTTCCTGCATACAAAGCTGAAATCTTATATTCTGTATCTGGCTTAAGACCATATATTGTTGTAACAACCTTTTCTGTCTTGCCATATTCTTCTCCATTAACCAGGAGTGTGTATTCTTCCTTTGAATAATACTTTCCACCGTCATCAAATTCTACTACAGCACTTCTTCCTGTTTTGATAACTAACTTTAACTCCATAATACACCTCCATTGCTGCGTCCGTAATCCTGATAATCCCTGTTTCTTATATACTCACTGTAAGCTGTTATGTATGCTGCTGATACAGCTACACTGCTCTTATCCGCAACATGCTTATCAGTTGCTTTTTCAAAGATTTCCTCAGCCTTGGTTGCATATTTTTCAGTCTGTATAAGTTTCATACGGCATCCTTTCAATACTGCATATGCATATATAAGCTTTATAAACTGCGAATCTGTATTATCAATTGTATCATTAAGAACTGAAACTGCTGCTTTATACATTTCTCTTATTCTTGCAAATATCTCATACAACGCCTGGTCCATAACTTCAAGTGTATCAACTGCTCCTGCTGCAAATAAAGCAAGTGCTTTTACAGCCTTAGCATCACCATCATGTGCTGCCTTTCCTGCGTTCTCAAAGCATTCTGTATATATTGCATTATACTGCGCGATTATATCATTATAATGTTCTTTACCACCATCTTTTGTCTCATAATTCATATAGAAGCTTAAAGCCTTAAATGCAGTGCATAAGCATCTGCCACCTTCCGCTCCTGTAAAATATCCTGATTCTGTTCTTGGCTGTCTCTCTGTCTGCTTAGCAATATTAACAGCAATATCATTCTTTCCAACACTGTAGCATGCATTACCATACATGTAATTAACAAGGTCATTCTCACCCATATTAATAGTATTTTCCTGTATAAGCTTATCTAATTCACCTATAATAACATCCTTATATTCATCACTATGCTCTGCTGCTTCAAGTTTACCTAAAGCATTAAGAAGAAGTGCCTTATCAAATGCATCTGCTCCTTCAAGCCCGGTTTCTTTTAATACATTATTAATGTATCCTTTAATTTCAAAACTTTTATCCAAGCCTTTTTCCTCCTAACCAATATTTGTTTTATTGTATCATGTTAAACAGTATTATTCCACTATTTGACTGGTAATGACGAATAAAAATACAGTTTTTTCGCTTCTCGCGCTCGTAGCTCATACTCCAGAACTTCGTTCTGTCGTTGTCGCGGTGCTCCTCGAATATACAATCAAAAACACCAGCATATGCGAGCATAGCTGGTGCATTTGATTGTACATTCTCATCGCTACTCGCGCAAAAAGGCGAGTCCATATGGACCCGCCTTAAATAAATTCAAAATATTAACATTACTCCTTAACGGCACCTACGTTAACACCCTGTACGAAGTACTTCTGACAGAATGGGTAGATAATCATGAAAGGAAGAATAGCAATGATTGTAGCTGCATTACCAATTGTTTCCTGATTAACTGCGTCATCAACTGGAATATCACTATCAATAACCATGTTTCTTAACTGAATCTGGAAGTTGAACAGCTTATTCTTAGTAATATATAACTTGAAGTTTGTATAATCATTCCAGAAACTAACTGCGAACATCAAACCAATTGATGCAAGAGCTGCCTTTGAAAGAGGAAGAACAATCTTAAAGAAAATTCCCATTGGAGAGCATCCATCAATCTGAGCTGCCTCAAAAAGAGACTCTGGGATACCTTCAAAGAAGTTTCTCATAAGAACTAAGTTATATACATTGATTGACATTGGTAAAATAACTGCCCAAAGTGTATTCATTAATCCCAACTGCTTGATAACAAGGTACTTAGGAATCATACCACCATCGAAAATCATTGTGAAGAGAAGCATATAAGCGAAGAAGTTTCTTCCTGGCATCTCCCACTGAATTAATACATAACCACCAAGTGTTACAACTAAAAGTCCAACAAATGTACCAATAATTGTTGTAACAACTGAAATCAAGAATGGTGTATATAAGCTTGATCTGGTTAATACGGCTGTATATCCACCCCATGTAAACTTAGATGGTAACCATACAAAGTTGTATGAAGTATTAGCATCAATAGAACTGATAATTACTCGATAAATTGGTATCATAATCAAGCATGCAACAATAATAAAGAATATTGCATTAACTAATGGGAATATTTTAAATTTTTTCTTTTTCTTTTTGTAAACTAATGTTGTACTATCACTCATTATTTATTCCCTCCTATACAATACCACGTCCACGTACTTTCTTACTTGCCCAGTTACAACCGAGAACTAAGATCATACCAACGAACGACTTAAATAAACCTACAGCAGTTGTATAACCATAATCTGAGTTACCACCACCGAATGTCTTAACATATACATATGTCTGTAATACCTGTGACTTAGTATAAGTAATAGGTGACTGTAATACGAATACTGACTCAAACAGGTTCATAACCTTAGCAAGGTTAAGGATAAATACTGTAATAATAGTATTAGCAAGAGCTGGTAATGTAATATATATCAGTCTCTTAAATCTATTAGCACCATCAATCTGTGCAGCCTCATAAAGGTCTGGGCTGATACCTGATAATGTAGCTAAGAATAAGATTGTTCCCCATCCTGTATCTTTCCAAACATTCATTACATAGAATGTTCCACGCCAGTACTGAGCAGAATTCATGAAATCAATAGGTGTATCAATAAGACCCATGTTCATAAGAATTGAGTTTACTGGAGCGATATCATACGGTGCAAGCATCATCTTGAAAACTGAAGCAACAACTACCCATGACATGAAATGTGGAAGGTAAATAATTGTCTGTACTGTCTTCTTGAAAATCATGTTTGTAATTTCATTTAAAAGAAGTGAAATTATAACAGCTGCGCCTGTATTTAAGAACAACTTAATAATTGACAAAATTAATGTATTTCTAAATGCCTGCCAGAAATATACATCGTTAGTAAACATTGTTACAAAATGGTAAAGTCCCATGTAATAAGGGTTACCAATGATATAACATGTAAATGCATAACGGCATCCAAGCATTGGCCAGTAGTTGAACAACATAATCATTACAAATACTGGTAAGAACATAAGGTAGAAACCTCTATAATAATAAATCTTATTAGAAAGGCTCTGATTTAATGAATTAGAAAGATACTTAGTATCAACATGAAGATCTTTCTTAAATGGCTTCACAACATCAATGAAGCAACCTGCAATTGCAATAACAACACCAATTGCAAGAACAATTAATCCACATCCGATATGATATGAATTACCATTATAACCATTGCTGAGAAGATCTGTAAGTGAATGAGGGACAAATTTAAGACCACCACCCATTACTTTTCCTTCAACACTGTTAAAGTCGAATGCAAGGAATGAAACAATTGTAATAACAACTGAAACTGCTACCGGAATAATAGACAGAATTTCTTTTCTTGCTACTACAAGAATAATTGCAACAACTATACATGCAATAAATAAATACCACATAACCGGCATACTGATATTCATGTAGCCGAAAGCATAAGCTTTAGGATATAATCCCAGTTTAATCTTCTCGCCTGACTGTACCATTGGTAAAAGACTTGCAATAAGCATTACAACAAATCCAATGATAGCCATTACTCTTAAGTTTCCCTTTGGTTTTCCTATTGCTGTACCACACTTAGGGCAAACCTTTGCTTTCTTAGGAAGCTCTGTGTTACAAGATGGACACTGCATTTTTTTACCTTCTTTCCTAATAATTTATCGTATGCCTACCAAATAAATACAAAAAATACAAATTTCATAAGCAAATCTTTTCTCAATATAAGCGGCGCGGATTTCTCTGCGCCGCCATATTGAATATCTGATGCATCCGCATCTTAAATTCTTAACATTAAGTTAAATTACTTAATTGTCTCATTTAATGACTCGATAACAGCTGTAACCTTAGCACCTACCTGGCTATTGTAATCAGCCATAGCCTCGTCATATGACTTAGTTCCAAGAACTACCTGTGAAAGAACTTCTACTCTCTTAGTATTGATATCTGTGATATTGTTACTAAGAACTTCTGTTGTAGGAAGAGCTTCAACCATTTCGCAGTTAGCATTGAACATCTTGTAGCATTCAGTAATAATTGGATCTTGAGCCTTGTGACCTGGATCTTCCTTATCTCCAAATCCAGCAATTGCAAGATCTGGATCAATATGGTTCTTAGTTGTAAGTGTTGATGGTGTTTCTGGAGATGGAAGATTATGGAATTCTCCTTCTGCTGCTGTATAAGTCTTACCTTCTTTTCCATCCTTACCAGCTACTGTATATGTCTCTGCCTTATCATCCCAGTGTGTTCCCTTAGCGCCGTATTCCCAAGCTACCTGGATATCTCCACCATCAAGCATTGTATCGATGAAGTACTTAAAGATTCCCTCAGCCTTTCCATTCTCATATGCCTTATATGTAATAGCCCAAGCTGGAGCAAGACGCTCTACATACTTGCCAACTTCCTTGATAGGCTTGATAGCTACAAGGCTGTCTGTCTGATCTGGAAGTAATTTAGTAAGGTTCTTATCCCATGTACCAGCCCAGTATGTAAATACTGAAGATGCAAGGTTAGCGTCCTTATTAGTAAACTTGTTACGAGCTTCCTTTGTTGAAGCATTCTGTGTAGCAGGATCAAGAATCTTGTCATCAATTGCTGTCTTAAGTCTGTCCATAGCCTTCTTCATTGCTTCTTCTGAGAATCCATCTACATACTTTCCATCCTTAAGATAGAATGTGAACTGAGCATCCTGATAGAATTCTGGAAGGTAGTTAGTATATGGAGCTTCTGGCTTGTTACCACCAGCAACAAAACCTGATGTAGAGATTACATAGTTCTTGTTAGATGATGCTGCCTGAATCTTCTTAAGCATATCATAGTACTGATCATATGTCATTGTCTCATTAGCAACCTTATCTGGGTCTAATCCAGCTGCCTTTAATGCAGAAGCCTTTACATATGTACAGCATCCGTTACCACGTGTTGGTGAGAAGCCGTAAAGAGCCTTTGTTCCGTCTGGACCAGCAAGTACATTACCTGCCATAACAGCATCAGCCATATCAGTAAGTCTTCCTGAATTCTTAGTAGCTGACTGCTCCCAAGCATCTGTCATATCCCAAAGATATCCGTTTGATGCGAAGTTTGCAAGATAATCTGAGTTCAGAAGAACTACATCTGGAAGGTCTCCTGATGCGAATGTGTTCTTTACAGAGTCAGCGTAGCTTGAGTGATCTGGACGAATCCACTCAATATCAAGTCCTGTAAGTTCCTTATAATACTTATAGAACTCAGCAGCTCCGTTAGTTTCCTTAACAATAGTTCCGTCTACCATAACTGTAAACTTACCTGGCTTTTCAACTGAAGCCCAGTCAACTGTTTCCTTTTTGCTGTCTGTAGTGTTGTTCTTAGAACCACAAGCAACAAGTCCTACTACTGATGTAAGTGTTAAACCTACAGCAGCAAACTTCTTTAATGTCTTTTCATAAACCTTAAAACCCTCCTTATTTGGTTTTCGGGGCTTAACCCCCATTTCGTTTTTTAGACATTGATATATTATCATTTTTGTACTATTTTAACAAGACTAATTTTAATAAATATTGTATTTTTTTTGTGTTTTGTGTGAAACTCCAGTATTTATGCGGTTTGCCATGTTCACATTTTTTTAATTTTTCTTAATTTTTTGTCTGAATTATTTCGTAAGAATACTTTTTCTTTCAATAACTATCATATTTTTATGTAAAAAATGCACTAGCACACTCGCATTTTTTATGTTTTTTTACATCACTTTTACATATTATTCTTTTAGATTCACAAAAGTTGACCATTGTATTGTTATTTTTTACTACTGTTAATTTTTTATTCATATTTTACAGGCTCAATATTCCTCTGCCATCTCTGTACATTTTAACTTCCTTAATGTCTCTTAGTCCTATCCTGCCTGATGACATTTCTGTCAGTGCTTTCTCAAACCTCTGCCGAACCTGCTTCTCCATCATCAATTCAAATATTACATTATCTGAATATTCTGTATTAACAATTGTAATGTCATACTGTGTACATAAATGCTGTATTTTCCCCACATAATTATAATCAGCATCAAGATATGCATGCACTCCTTCAACAAGCTCTCCTGTCAGACAATCATCCAGTGCCTCCTTTGATGCACTTGTATACGCCCTTATAAGACCGCCTGTTCCAAGCAATACTCCTCCAAAATATCTTGTTACAATGCACAGGCAATTACTGCATTCATTGCCCGATAATACTTCCAGTATTGGTTTTCCTGCTGTCCCAGACGGCTCTCCATCATCTGAAAACCTCTGTATCTCCCCTTTATCCCCAAGTATATAGGCATAACAGTTATGTCTGGCATCCCAGTATTTCTTTTTTGCTTCTGCTATTATGGCTGCTGCCTGTTGTTCGCTTTCAACATTAAAAATATGCGCTATAAATTTTGATTTTTTCTCTATATATTCTCCCTGTCCGTTTTTAATTATTTTTTTCATATTTTTTCCTTTTCCAAATCACTCGGCACAACTCCAATTATTTGCCTGTGCCTTCTTTTTATGATATAATATCATGACTTTATTAAGGAGGACAATATATGAATTATGGTGATAAAGGCATAAAACAAAAGAAAAAGCTGCTCAATTCAGCTACTACCAAGCTTGGCACCAAATTAGGTATATTTTTTATAAAGCTGGCTCTGGTCGGAATAATAGCATTAGTTGTAGCAGGTTCATGCCTTGTATTCGGTTCATTTCAGGGAATTATAGAAAACGCTCCTGATATAGCTTCTATTAATGTTTCGCCCGAAGGATTTGCGACCAAAATATATGATACTGATAATAATGAAATACAGACACTTTCATCTGCTGGAGCTAACAGGACTTATGTTACCATTGACCAGATTCCTTTAAATCTTCAGCATGCATTTATTGCTATTGAGGATGAACGTTTTTATGAGCATAACGGCATAGACATGAAAGGTATTTTAAGAGCTGCATCTATCACTCTTTCTTCAGGACACATGTCGCAGGGTGCCAGTACAATTACACAGCAGCTGATTAAGAATAATGTATTTAATGCCTACAACGAATCTGACATTGAAAAGATAAAACGAAAAGTACAGGAACAGTATCTTGCCATAAAGCTTGAAACTGTAATGTCAAAGAAATCAATACTTGAGAACTATCTTAATACTATTAATCTTGGAAACGGCTATTATGGTGTCCAGGCTGCTGCGAAAGGTTACTTTAATAAAGATGTATCTGAGCTTTCATTAAGCGAGTGCGCAGTTATTGCCTCTATCACTAAAAGTCCTACCGGTCTTAATCCAATAAGACACGCTGACAGAAACAGAGACAGACAAAGCCAGGTTCTTCTTAATATGAAAGATCAGGGATATATTTCACAGGCTGAATATGATGATGCTCTTACAGATGATGTATATGCAAGACTTGAAGGCATTGAACTTGCCGGAACATCTACAACTACCTATTCATATTTTGTAGATGAACTTATTAACCAGCTTACCTCAGATCTTATGTCACAGAAAGGCTATACAGAATCTCAGGCAACAAGCCTTATATACCGCGGAGGACTTCAGGTTTATTCAACGCAGGATACAATGATGCAGCAGGTTGCTGATGATGTGATTAATGACCCTGATAATTACAATGATAATACACATTTTTCAATTAACTATGCTTTAACTGTCAAGCAGACAGATGGGACATTTTCGTATTATTCACATAACTCAATGGCTAACTGGTATACCAAAAAACTCGGTGACACAAGTTTCAGCCTCACATTGACTGATGAGGATGCTGCCAGAGCATATGTTGAAGCATATAAAGAAGAACTCCTTAAGGAAGGGGGAGAAGTTTATTCAGAAACGCTTACCTTTACATTACAGCCACAGATTTCATTTACAATAATGGATCAGACCAATGGACATGTTAAAGTAATGGTTGGTGGGCGCGGCGATAAAACTCTTAACCGAAGCTTAAACCGTGCTTCTAATGATATTGCAAGACAACCGGGCTCAAGTATTAAACCACTTGTGGCATATGGCCCCGCTCTTGATACAGGAACATATACACTTGCTTCTGCCATTGATGATGCACCTTATTATTACTCTGGCACAGATGCCAAGCTTGTAACTAATTTCACAAAAGGAGAATATCGTGGTCTGATTACATTAAGACAGGCACTTACAATTTCACAGAATGTACCTGCTGTTAAGATTCTTACAAAGCTGACTCCTCAGGTCGGATACAATTATCTTGAGAAATTCGGTATATCAACACTTGTTTCTCCTAAGAATGCAATTAACGGTGCACATGATGTTGTCCAGTCACTTGCACTTGGTGGTATGACCCGTGGTGTTTCCAATATCGATATGTGTGCTGCTTATGCTGCTATCGCTAACAAGGGAACCTATACAAAACCAGTTTATTACACAAAGGTACTTGATTCAGATGGCAATATTATCATTGATAATACCATTCCAGAAACGCATAAGGTTCTTAATGAGAACTCAGACTGGCTCCTTATACAGGGTCTCCGTTCAGTTGCAACTGATGGTACAGCACGTTCAGCAAACTTTTCAAGCCAGCCTGTAGCAGGTAAGACAGGTACAACACAGTATGACAGCGACAGATGGTTCTGTGGCTTCACTCCATATTATACAGCCACAATATGGGTTGGATATGATGACAATTCAAGAGAGCTTGGAAATGTTGTAAATCATAATATTATTTGGCGTTCAATTATGCAGACAATCCATGAAAACCTTAATCTTCCAACCGGAACATATGAACAGCCTTCTGGTATTGTAGAAGCATCTGTCTGCTCTAAATCAGGCCTTCTTCCTGTTGAAGGATTATGTGATCAGGATTCTGAAGGAAACTGCATAATAACTGAATATTTTACAGAAGACACAGTTCCAACAGAATACTGTACAACACATACCAAAGTAACTTTCTGTAATGTATCAGGAGATATTGCTACATCAGGTTGTCCAAGCACAACAACCAAAATTATGAGAAAGAAATCTTCTGCTGATAAGCTTGGTGATGATAAGGAAGGCTCGGAATTCAAGACATGGGATGCTGATATTTCAATAACAGACACTGAATTATCTAAGCTATGTACTCTTCACAGTGCCACAACAAAGCCAACCAAAGCAACAAATACTAATAAAAGTACTGAGGAAACTTCATCTGCAACGCAGTCGGAAACTAAAACAGATAAAAGTACATCCTCATCGTCTTCATCAACCAGACGGCCATAATTAATTTAAAATCACAAAAAAGAGATGTCAGATGATTTCTATTCTGGCATCTCTTTTCATATCTACTCTTTTTTCATCTTAGGTTCAAATATAAGCGACGCAATAAATCCAAATATAAGTGCTGCTGACACTCCGACTGCACATGAGGTAAATCCACCTGTAAACAATCCTAAAAATCCCTGCTCATCTATTGCTTTCTTCATACCTTTCCATAAGACATTGCCAAATCCCGTAAGAGGAACTGTTGCTCCCGCTCCTGCAAATTTAACAAACGGCTCGTATATCCCAACTGCTCCAAGTACAACTCCTGTTGTTACAAGAATGACCATTATCCTTCCCGGCATAAGCTTTGTCTTTTCCATAAGAATCTGTGTAAGAACACATATTAATCCCCCACATACAAATGCTTTAACAAAATCCATGGCTTTAACTCTCCTTTCCTTCAAGAATTACACCATGGGCTATGCCCGGCACACTTTTTCCTTCATTGTAACTTACGGTAGATAACAAAGCTCCTGTAGGAACAAAAAGAACCCTTTTATATTCTCCTCTTATAAGCCTGTCCATAATACAGCTTCCAAGAACAACTGCACTGCAGCCACAGCCGCTTCCGCCTGAACACTTAGTTTCCCCCTCGTATATAAGCATTCCACAATCATACAGCTTATCAGCAATATCAATACTTTTTTCTTTTAGAAGCTCAGACAATATTCTGTTGCCAATCTCTCCTAAGTCGCCTGTAAATATTGCATCGTAATAATCCTTATCAACATCAAGGTCTTTGAAATTAGCTTCTATAAGCTCTGCTGCTGCTGGAGCCATACATGCTCCCATATTCATTGAATCCTTAACGCCGTAATCAACAATCTTTCCCGTTGTAATACCCTTTATGAGAACACATTTTTTCTTATCCAGAGGCTTATCGCCGACGATATACGCCCCTGCTCCTGTAACTGTCCATGTAGATGCAACTGGTCTCTGGTTTCCATACTCGAGCGGATAACGGAACTGCTTTTCAGCACTTGCAAAATGGCTTGACGCGATGGCAATTACATTTTGCGCATATCCGGCATTAACACACATTGCACCAAGTGATAATGCCTCGCCCATCGTTGAACATGCTCCGTACAGACCAAACATCGGTATTTCATATCTCATAAGACCGAAAGATGTTGCTATAAGCTGTCCAAGAAGGTCTCCGGCATAGATATAATCTATGTCTGACGCAGCCATGCCGCTTTTAATAAGCAGCTTGTCAACCGCCATCTCCTGAATGTGGCTCTCAGCCTCCTCCCAGCTTTTCTTTCCAAACATATCATCTTCTACTGCCACATCAAACATTTCACCAAGCGGACCATCAGCCTCTTTCTTTCCAACCACTGTTGCAGCACATCTCACATATACATCTTTGTCAAATAACAGACTCTGTTTTCCAGTCATAATCCTCGTTTCCGCACATACTCATGTGCCATTAGTCTTTATAAGTAGTCTGTCCAAAAATGTATTAATTATGTATTATTTTCGTATTATGTCAAGCGTATGTGCAGCAGCACCAAGCAGATCAGCTCTTTCACAGGTTGCAAGATGATACCTGTAAAACATCTCGTATTCCTCCTCGTCAAGCTGGTTCACGAACTGTCTTATGTAATTAGCCGGTCCATCCGGTGTCACAATCTTCACACGTTCACATCCTGCTGCTTCATTAACCTTCTCAATATCTTCAAGACGCACATAATCATACAGATCCTGTTCTGAAGATATCGTGTGGAAATCCTCTGTCAGCCTGCCCTGTTCCATACACTCCTTAATATGTCTTTCCTTAAATGCATATGTAATAACACCATACTCGTTCATAACATAAGCGACAAGAATAAAGCCACCCTTCCTTGTAATACGGGCCGCCTCCTTTAATGCCTTAACCTTATCCTCCTGTCCGAACAGATGATACATCGGCCCGAACAGCAGGGTTATGTCAAATGTTTCATCCTCGAAACGCTTTAACTTAAGTGCATTGCCCTGATAAGCCTTAACTGATGAATTCTTGGATTTCAATATTCCAAGATTGTGCTTTACCAGTTCAACTGCAGTTACATCAAAGCCTTCCTCAGCCAGTGCAACGCTGTATCTGCCTGTCCCGGCACCTATATCCATAATCTTTATATTCTCTCTGCCTTCTCTCTTTAATTCTTCAATACACTCATGTATATAATGAATCGATGTACGGAATTCAATCTGTCCGTGTCTTGAAGTCAGTCTTTTTTCTTCATTAAATTTATTATAATAATCTTCTAAAAAAGTTCCCATATTATCCTCGTATCCTGCGCATTTCTTTAAAACAGTTCCTATGATTCTACCATACAGATGTTTCTTAATCAAGAATCACAGTACATGTATAAGCTTTAAAGCCAGATATATAAGTCCTGCACACCAGCTAAAAAATATTCCATATAGAATAACAGGACCGGCAATCGTGAATATCTTGCAGCCAATACCGAACACCCGTCCCTCCTTCTTATACTCAATCGCAGGTGCAGCAACGCTGTTTGCAAATCCTGTAATCGGAACAAGACTTCCTGCTCCGCCAAATGTGGTTATAGACGGATAAATATTAAGTCCGGTAAGAATTACACTTAAAAATACCAGTATCAGTGTTGTGTAAGATGCTGCATCCGTGTCGGGCACTTTCATCCACTTGCATACATTTAAAATAATCTGTCCTGCAACACATATACAGCCACCAACAATGAATGCCTTAAAGCATTTTGCCACACAGCTTCCTTTAGGCGTAACATTTTTTACATAAGCATTATAGCTTTCATTTCTTTTTTCAATATCAGCTTTGGTACCGCTTTCAGAATTAATATCGTGCATAAATCCTCCCTTTTTGCAATGCAAAATCAATACATATATAAGTAATATACAAGCTGTCCTAGTGCTTTTCCTGCCGCTGTCGCCGCCACAATAAAGCCAAGACCTGTGCCCGCCTTTGCCCTGTGAACAAATATTGGCAATGCTTTAACTGTCTCTGCAAGGCTTATTAAAAATGTGCCTATAAATATCCCGGATATCAACCCGAATATAATACAGCCCGTCATTCCTATTCTAACCGTGATTCCAAGAACATATACAGCATTGGCTGCCGTCGCACCGATTATTATACATTCCTCATACAGAGACACATGTCTGCTCGTCCCGCTGACATCAGCATATCTGTTAATAACACCAACACTGGTTATAAGTGCAAAAAGTCCTGCTGCAGTAAACACTCCCGACATAGCCCCTATAAGAATAATAACCGCTATCATTTTCCACCTTCCCTATCAATAACAGATTCTGATATATCTTTGTCATATTTATCCATTTCAATCTCAAGCGGTGTTGGTGCTTTTGACAGCTTTTGTCCTGCAAAATGATCATAAAATATAACAATTCCAATAAACAATCCCACAGCATAGGCAATCTCCATTGCATTTGTTGCCTTATATGCAGAAGCTCCAAGAAGCTCGTACACCCGGTCAAATATATCCGTCGTACTTACGTCATTGTTGTACGCAATAATTCCATATCCGCTTCCAACCATTGTTATAAAACATATAACAGCTACCTTAATCCAATGCACTGTGCCTTCCTTCTCCGGCTTCTTGTACTCAACAACAAAATCACATTCCCCAAGACATTCAATATCTGCATCCGGATACTCCTTCTGAATAATCCCCACAACATCAAGTGCGTCAAACACCTTCCTGTCGTACTTGCCCAGCGTAAACTCCGCAAGCGTTATATGTCCGATTTTTTCAATCATATCCTTATCACTGCAATAAACAGTCATCACATCCCCAATAGTGACCCTAGGCTTCTTAACATACCTTTGCTGGTCAATCTTCAAATAAATCTTCTCTGACATAACAAACCCTCCGTTGCTAGTATTAGTATTGTACATACCCAAAAATTTATTCATACAACCAGCCGCTTGCGCATGCCACTTAAAATCTTCTTCTCCATCCGCGACACCTGCACCTGCGATATTCCGAACTCCTTAGCAACCTGCATCTGTGTGTAATCATCATAATAACGCATCCTGATAAGCTCTTTTTCACGCTGTGAAAGTGTTTCCATAAGTTGTACAAGTGCCACTTTACTTGACGCAGTTTCCCCAATGTCTGCCTTATCTTCTAACTTATCCATCAGCATGACCTCACTTCCATCCCCCTGATAGATTGTCTTATATATTGACTCAACCTCCATTGATGCAGACATCGACAGTGTTATGTCTTCAACTGACAACTCACAGGCAGCTGCTATCTGTTCTACTGTCGGTTCGCAGCCTAATGTGTCACGGAGCTGTCCCGCCGCTTTCATGCTTTTTACTGCATTTTCTTTGATAGAACGGCTGACCTTTACCATTCCATCATCCCGCAGAAATCTTCTTATCTCACCTGTTATCATTGGAACTGCATATGTTGAAAATGCAACATCCATATCCAGATTGAAATTATCAATTGCCTTTATAAGTCCTATACATCCTATCTGAAACAGATCCTCCTGTTCTGTTCCTCTTCCCTTAAATCTTTTAATTATGTTCCATATAAGCCCTAGATTATCTGTTACCAGCTTCTCTCTGGCCTCTTTGTCATTATTGTGTGCTTTAGCGATCAATTCCCTGGTACAATCCTTAGTCTGATCCATAGCATCACATCCTATCAATTACTCCCCTATTTTCTTTCTCATAAGCACTGTTGTTCCTTTGCCTGGTGCTGACGCAACTCTTAAATCATCCATGAATGCCTCCATGAACGAAAATCCCATTCCTGAACGTTCCTGTTCAGGCTTGGTTGTATACAGAGGTTCCATTGCTTTTGCAACATTTTCCATGCCAAGACCATCATCATGTACTTCTATTATTACCTGATTCTGTATGCCTTTAAGTCTCATTCTCACCTTTCCCGGACCATTATCATAGCCGTGGACTATTGCATTGGTTACTGCCTCGGAAACTGCTGTTTTTATGTCCTGCAATTCTTCCATTGTAGGATCTAAGTATGTAACAAAGGCTGCCGCCACAACCCTTGCAAATGCTTCATTTTCTGATTTTGCTTCAAATAATAATTCAACATTGTTATTCTCTATCATGCTTATACCTCCTGTCCTTTAAGTTCATATATATTAACTATCTTATGAAGTCCTGATATAAGAAGTATCCTCTTAACACTTTCACGGACTCCAACGATTGTTATGTCACCTTTATCCATAACCTTCTTGTAACGCCCCATAATAAGTCCTATTCCTGCGCTGTCCATGAAATCAACCTTTGTAAAATCAAACACTATATGCATTACGCCTCTCTTATCTATGACATCATCTATAACCTGCCTCATTTCTTCTGCAAGATGGTGATCCAGCTCTGCATTCATTCGTATTATCAGCTTATCTCCATTAACCATGTATATATAATCCATATGTCTGGTCTCTTCCTCTTGTATTTCCTGTGATATATCAAAGTTTTTTTCTTCAGCTTCATTATAATTTTTCTTGATTTCCTGTCTTGACATACTAAACTCCTCTTTCCTCCGGTTCCTACAACTCCTTGTTTTACGGCAAAGCCCCCGGCAAAGAAATAATTCTTTGCCGGGGGCTTATCTTTTAGTACCTCATCAATGTGAATTAACATAATCGCTGGCTTCTTTATAATATCCGCTAGTCGAATAATCATCCACAATATACTTATAGTATTTCTTTGCATCATCAGTCTTTGCTAATGCTACATATGACTTAGCCGCATAATAAGCTGAATCTGCACTGTTATTACATTTGTATGCTTTGACAAGATTCTCTGCCGCAACTTCATAGTTGGACTTATAATACTCTGTCATTCCTGTGTTATAGAAATTCTGTGCTGCTGATGGAAGTGTAGCCGTAGCAATTGTATTATACAATGCCTTAGCCGAATCACTTGGAAGCGCACTGACATCTATATCAACAAGCTTGTCTGCAGCATCAGCAGGCTTGTTAGCAATATAAGCACTCGCAGCCTCTATTACTGCTACCAGCAGCTTGTTGCTTCCTTCTGTTCCATTAACTACACCAAGCTGCTGCTCAAGAGCATCTCTTTGTGATTTTACATCTTCAAGCTCCTTCTGCATTGAATTAAGTTCAACATTGCCAGATGACAACTGCTCGCTATACTCCTGAAGGCTCTTCTTGTAATCCTGTGTAAGTCCCTTATTTCTTGCCGGGACAATAAGGAACCATATAAGTGCTGCACCAATAACAACACCAACAAGCACATTTATTATTGTAATTGCACCATTGCTTGGCTCTTTATAAGATGATCTTGGAAGAATAACATCATTACCACTAAGAGGCTTTTTATCGATGTCTTTTTCCTTTCTCTTTGGCAGAAATGCTGATGAACTCTCTGCTTTCTTTATTGCAATTTTCTCATCTATTTCCTTCTTATACAGCTGTGCAAGCGTATTGTTCTTATCTATTGCAAGAACCGCATTGAGAAGTTTTCTTGCTCTTGCCAGTTCATCCTGCTTGATATATATAAGTGCCAGTAACAAATGTGCTTTTATAAGCTGAGGATTATTAGCCACAACCTTTTTTAACTGTATAACAGCCATATCAAGATTGCCATCTTTTGCGTATTTCAAAGAAAGGTTATATTTCTTTATTGTGCCTGTTATCATCTCAAATCTGTTCTGGTTAGTCTGTATCTTCTTAATATATGCACCCGCAACATTATCCTCTGGTGCAAAATTCTTGCTCACAACCCACTGACTGAGTGCTTCTACAACATCTCCCATTTCACAGTAAACAAGACCTAAAAGATTTCTTGCATTTGTATTATATTTATTAACCATAAGACTTATTTTAAGGCTCTCTACAGCACCTGTTAAGTCTCTTACGCGTGCCTTATACAATCCTGAATTATAATATGCATCTGATACTCTTGCTGTCTTTTTATAGACTCTTACATCCTCACCACATTTAGGGCATGTATCATTCTCAGAAAGAAGGCTTCCACATTTAAAGCATCTCATAATGTCCACCCCTCACTATTTATCCGAATTCTTTCCACCAAGTATCTGCGATATCAAATCCGTAATATCCGGAACATCATTGTTATATATTGCATCCTCTGCGTCTTCTACTTCAAGACTTGGCTGAAACTTCTGTATCTCTTCATCAAAATTAATCATGATTATTTTCCTTTCTTTCTAATGCACGGACAACATCACCCACAAGATACAATGAACCTGTTGCAAACATAAGTCCATTATCCCATTCATGTATGACTCTGTCCACACTGTCAGATATTTCTATAGAAATCCCCGATAAATACACTTCAAATGTCTGTTTTATAATCTCCGAAGAAAGCCTTCTCGCACCTCCTGTCATCGTAACATATATATGTTTGAAGTGTTTACATTCACACAATATCTTTATCATCTGTTCATAATTCTTATCACTTACCACTGAAAAAAGCAATGTGGCATCAGATAATTCTTCGCTTTCATAAAGGCTGTTCACAGAATCCACAAAGCTCCTTATCCCCTGCGGATTATGTGCCCCATCAACATACAAATTCTCCTTAACCGGTTCCATTCTTCCTGCCCAGTGAGTTTTGCTGACAGCTTCTTTTGTTAGTCTGTCATCCAGTTTCACACCTGAATCTTTAAGAACTGCACATACAGTAAGTGCAATACTTGCATTCTCAATCTGGTATAAGGCATTAGTAGCCAGTCTGAAGCAATCATTCTTATAATACTCATTATGAATTAAAAAATCAATATTACCATATGTATTTTGCTTAAGTTCATAAGAATTCTCATCCAAAACAATGCATGCACTTGAATTATCAGATGCAATTTCTTTTATTACATTTGCAGCATGCTTGTCCACACCGCTGCACACTACCGGTATTCCAGGCTTTATTATTCCTGCTTTCTCTGTTGCAATCTTTTCTATTGTATCTCCTAATATTGCAGTATGTTCAAGTGATATTGTTGATATAACAGATATAAGTGGCTGTTTTACTGCATTAGTGGCATCCAGTCTTCCTCCAAGTCCTGTTTCCATAACAACATAATCAACATTCTGCCTGTTATAATAATATACTGCCATTCCAAAAAGATAATCAAAATATGCCAGTTCACCACTATGATGTTCTTCAACATATTCATATGCTTCTACAAAATCTTCTTTAGAAATCATTTCATTGTTAATTCGTATTCTCTCCCGGACATCTACAAGATGAGGAGATGTAAAAAGGCCTGTCTTATAACCGTTTTCCTGAAGAATCTGCGCTATATATGCACAAACAGATCCCTTTCCGTTAGTTCCTGCAACATGTATGATATTAAGCTTTTCTTCCGGATTATTCATATCCCTCAACAGTATTTCTGCGCGCTGTACACCTGAAGATGAAGCGAACTGTCCTATACTGTTAAGTCTGTCTATAATTTCATCATACATTGTTTCATCCTTCCTATGTGCAGTCTATGGCAGTAATTCTATGTTCTTTATAGCTTATCACTGCTATCCTTCTGCCACCTGTATATGCTTTTATCTGCTCTGCATCTCCTACCGCAAGCATTGTATCCGAATCATGTGCTTCCTTAAGAATTTCTTCAATATTTCTTAATTCTTCTCTGCTAAATTTTCTGACAGCAGTCTCAAACACAGCATCCTCAAATGTAAACTTAAAGAAAAAAGCACTCCATTTTAATTTAAGTGCTTGTGCTCTTCTTAATGTCTGTTCTTTAACTATATTCTTAAAATTTGCTGTATTTTCACGCTTTTCTTCAGTCCTTCTTTTTGATTCCTCATATTCTCTTTCTATATCACGCAGCTTCTTTTTCTTTTTTTCACAATCCTCCTGGTTTCTGTCAAGCTCTCTCTTAGTTTCATTGACATCTGCGTAATACCGTCTGGATTCTTCCTCTGTCTTTCTATTTTTTATATAATCATCCTTAACAACTTCGAGCTTCTGGAATTCACTCCGGATTTCATCATACTTTAACATTGCAGTCTCGTATTTCTCTGTCATATCATTAAGCCTTGACAGCTTATTTTCTTCATCCCTGATGCATCTGTCCAGTTCCTTCTCTGCCTTGTCCATCTGCTGGCACATAAGCATATACTCTTTCTCAGTCTCATCAGTTACTGTTTTTTCATCCGCTGGGATATATGATGGCATCAGATCGACAGGTACATAAAATTTCTTATCACCTGATTTGCTTATCTTCCACACATATCTGACAGCCTGCATTTTGGAAATCCTGGTCATACTCTTTAGTGCCTGATAAAATGTTTTTATCTCTGCTTCTGGCGTTTTAAATGCCTCAAAGCCAAGAAGCTTTATAACTGCCTCTAACTTCGCTGTGCTTCTCTGTTTTTTTAGCGCATCAATAATACCCTCACCATTGAATTTCTCTGGCATAAGAGTTTTCTGAACCTGTCTCTTGACATCCATAGATGCCATGCCAAGCCTTCTCCCTATCTGCTCTGCATACTCCTTTTTCTGTAATGCATCAAGATTCCTTAACTGACTCATGATATTACTTAAAAAGGCATTGTTATATCTTATGCTTATTTCCTCTATTTTATGAGCCGGTGACATATATTTGTTAATCATATACACAGATGCCGCCTCATCAATTATTGACTTTGACACTATTTCAAATGTACTTTTCTGATTATCTTCTTCTTTAGGTATAACCGGAGTCATAAGGCACAGCCTGTCCCATAACATTTTTTTTAGCTGTATCCTGTCTACTGCCTTATATTTTAATGTATCGTCTCTTACAAGGTCAGAAACTTTCTTTATCTCATAATCTATAGAATTCTTTATTCCTATGCTCTCCGTGAATGCATTGGCAACATCAGCAAGCACATTTATAAGTCTGTGCCCTGTCTCTTTAACTGCATTAGGAATGTTGACATTATCAATAAGTGCTATCTGCATACGAATTTCATCATCCGTCATATTGTCCATTTCTGAGATTATATCTGCCATATATTTCTCCTTACCATACTGGTTTTATTACATAAGCCAGCAGTCAGAATTATACCACAGGAATAAAAGATAAATTTCAATTATCACAAGTATGCCTGTAATCACCCATCTTACAACTTTATTGAATCTTGAAAGAATATCATACATACCGACAAATACCACATAAGTTCCAAATGTAAACCTGCATGTACTCATAACATGTGATGTAAGCGGAACAAGTAATGAGATTATCCCAAATACTGCCATCGCATAATATTTTCTAAAGAACATATATCCGTACAAAATAAGTATTGCTACACAAAACCATCCCATATATGTATATCTTGGTTCTATCTGCCCTGTACACGATTTCCAAAGCACTCCCACAACAGGAAAATACTCATCATCTCTCCATGCAATCTGTACATTTTTATAAGCCCATGCATCTCCACAGAAGAAATTAAGGAATGTCATATAGCTGAACGCCCCAAACGGACATATTAGTACTGCAAATATTTTACCGGGATTCTTAAACATGGTTACAACAAAGTCTTTTATGCGGCCCAGACTTATCTTATCGCCTTCAATATCTATATACAACTGCACAACCAGTGCAAATACCAGTATACATCCCACTATTCTTGTTGCACTTGAACACGCTGCCATTACTCCTGCCAGAACATATTTCTTTTCTGACAGAAAGTAGAAAAACAGCACAATAAACATTATAAACATAGCTTCTGTATATACAGACGCTCCGTAAAATGTATATGGCGCCATAAACATAAGCACCGGCATAAGAAACTCATATCCATCCTTAATATCTGTCTGCTTCTTAAGTCCCTTTACTGCAAAAAATGCAGCTATAATACTACATACATTTGAAACAATCATTCCAATAACATATGTGTTAATCAATCCACCTGTTATTGTCTTAAAGATCATGCATGCAATCACATACAATGGAAAAAATGCCCAGTTAGCCTGAGGATCCGTATCAGTAGGGTAAGTATATCCATTATTGATAATATATGCGTATTTCTTGGCATCCCATTCATTCATAAGAAAGATAAATGACCTGTTTGTACCCATTATGCCATTATATACTGGCACCATTACTAACATAATCAGTCGTGATATCGCAAATATTATTAATATTTTAAGCAACAGCTTAAAATTATCATTATCCTTTAGTCTGCTCATTTAATGCCTCATTTCACTATTATGTGGTAAATAGCAGATGGAATAGTTGTTACTGCCGGAACAGCAAACATTGCAACTACTATTACTGCAAATAAACCAATATATATATATTCCGCACACTTTTTAGCCCATACCGGAACATTTATTTTTCTGAAACGATTAATTACAAGGCAGGCAATTATTGTTATAAGGGTGAACATTGTAATCATCATTCCTGTATTCTTTCCCTTTGGAACAAATGTAAAGGCAACCGTATTCTCTCCTGTCTGAAGCTGCACTCCCGTAAATAATCCGGCAACCTCTTTTGTCTTTACTATCCTACCGTTCACAGTAACTTTCCAGTTATCACTGTGAATTACAGGAATAAGGGCATAATTATTAGTTCCATCTCCATTTATATTAACAGTCAGTGTATTATCAGTATATGAAACCTCTGTCTGTTTATCCGGCTCTGAAAATTTTGCACAAAGGCTTTCCATTTTATTCATATTAAGACATCCTACTGTTATCCTGCTCTGCTTCATATATTTCGTCTTGTCATACTCTACCTTTATCTCAACTTCTTCATTTTCAAATATGCCAAGATATAAAAGATTGTTATTATAATCTGTAAAATATGCAGTGTTTTTAACATCTCCAAGCGTTGGTACAAGTACAGCTTCTCCATTAACATAAACATGCATGCTGCTGTCTAAAGCTGATGCATTAGCATCTGCATTTGGCTTTTTAATATCAGCTATACTCATATACAATGCACTTCTGTCACCAACAGAAATTGTCATTGTATTAATATTACCTGTATTGGCACTCTCTGGATATATCCTTGTAACAAGTGATTCACTATCGCCTGTCATTGCTTTATAAAATCTGTTATGATAAGTTATCCAGTCAACATTAGTCATATCCAGCTTGCTGAAACTGTCATCAATGCAGAATCCAAATGGCAGAGTATAGTTATTACTATACAGGCTGTAATCGCCTTCCTTTTTTTTCAGTGTAAAAAGATTACTGTCAAGCTCATTGATATTGACTGCCTCTGTCACATGGAGGATAGAATTAGTAAACACGGTTCCACCCGAATCTAACAGCCAGAGGAAATACTTTGAATATCCCCATTTTTTAGCATAGCTTTGTGTGTCATTCTGGAGAGCAGCTGTAAAACTTGATAATGCACCCCTTCTTAATATAAGCGGATAATTAGCATTAAGACTTATATCAGGATTTACGATTCTGTCAGTTGCAGACTCATCTATATCAAGACTGTCTGATACATTATTGGCATACTGCACATAATCTCCAATCTGGTAATCTTCATATGTATAAAATTTCGGAGGTCCTATAAGAGCATAAGCGCCAATAAAAAGTTCCACAATCATTATTGATATTAAAGACTTAGGATTAAATTTATGTTTCTTCCCTGTAATCATTAACATATAAATAATGAACATAGCCACAAATACTATTGTAAAAAATGCAAGCGCTTTCATCTCATTATTAACCGGAAGAATATTATATATCATCACATATACGGCACTTGCAATAACTGCAAATATCCCCTGTCTGATATAAGCAACTGTTTTCAACGGCTCATTAATAAACATTCTTTCAGAATATCCTGCTGCAATGCATATGAGTGTAAATGCTATTATAAAGCCATTCCTTAATGTATATCCGTTATATGAACCAAAATGCCACATAAGATTAGCAGCTTCCATAATAACAGGTCCCAACGCTACAACCAGCATTGCCACAACATATATTAATTCTTTCCTGTCTTTTCTGTATTTCCTGATTCCTGTTACTATAACAGCAATTACAAATGCCAGTCCATATAACATCATCCATCTCTGAAGTGCCGCCATTGCTCCATCTGTCACTACTGAGCTTGTCACCCACCCAATATACTGTGACAGAATGCCTTTCCCGGCACCACCTCTTTGTGATGATGACAGCTGTGCAAATACAGGCACTAACACAAAAGCCGACAGACCTATTCCGCCAAATGTTCCTATCCCGGCATTCCATGCAGTTTCCTTCCACCTGTTCTTTTCCTGCATAAGAATCATTCTGATGCCACATATAAGGAAAATATATATAACTGCCATCGCACTTAAGTAATAATTAATTATAAAACTTAACGCAATCATACATATATAAAACATTTTTTTACCTGTTTCAACCATGTGGTCATATGCCATTATAACAATTGGAAATATTGCAACTATATCCATCCACGGTGTAAAACATGAGCCATATAATATTACATATCCGCAGAATGCATACATACACGAATATGCAACCTTTAAACCGTATATAAGATTATTATATTTCTTATTAATCAGAGAATACATGGCAATTGACATAAACACCATTTTTACTATTGTAAGTATGGATATACTCTCTAATATGTAATTTCTTGGAATAACATATAATAACAGATTAAATGGTGTCAGCATACTGAATGCAGATATACTCATTGACACATTTGTTCCAAGTCCTGTATACCAGTCAAACCACAACGATGCTTTTCCATGCATCCAGTCCCATAAATGCGCATATAAAGGTGCAACCTGCTGCATATTGTCAAAATAATCTATACGTTCATTTCCAAACGGCCATATACCTTTAAGAATAAGAATAACAACCATAACAAGACATGTAATAATCCCTGGCATGGCATATGGTTTGATTTTCCCTAAAATTGTTTTAAATTTTGACTTCTTCATACAAAATCTGCCTTTCCTTACTATTTAATAAAATCTGTCATTTCCAGATTACTCTTCATCCAGACTTATGCTATAAAGTATATATGTCATGTTATCGGACTTAAACTTTACTGTTAAAAGTTCCCCTCCATCAACATGCCCTATCTTAAGCTCTGTCTTTCCTGCTTTATCTATACTTCCTATCAGCATATCATTCACATATACCTTAATATCTTCTGCGTCATAATCAGCATTATTATACTCAGTAATATCACATACCAGTTTTACACTATCAGAAGATTTTTGGGGTATATAGTACAGATATGAATCATTTGCTGTATTTTTCGTTCCATCATATCTCTTACTTTTCTGCCAGCCCTGTCCCTTACGGCTGCATACATTACTTAATTCATTTCCATTACGGTCTTTATGTTCCGTACAATATTCTGTTGTTCCATAACTATATGATAATTTCCCATATCCAGGCCAGTCTGTAAGTTCATGTGTTAAATAATACATCCTGTATTCTGTTCCAACCTTTGGATTCTTCCCCCACCATAACACTGTAATATAAAAAACAACAAGCACTACACATACCATGTACAGTAAAACTCCTGCTATATTCTTTCTCATACAGACCTCCATTTTTATACTTCTACAATCATATAATATAAATCATTTTTCGCAATCTGCCAAGTAAAAAAAGGTTCTACAGACATATTGTCTGCAGAACCTTACAATTAAATCATATTATAAGACAATTATTACATTAAAGCCTGTAATTAGCAAACTCCCTGAGCAAGCATAGCGTCAACAACCTTCTCGAAACCAGCGATATTAGCACCAGCAACATAGTCTGTCTTTCCACCAACTGTCATATCATATCTCTTAGCAGCATCTGAAATGTTAGCGTAGATTGTTTCCATGATTCCCTTAAGCTTTCCATCAACTTCTTCGAATGTCCATGAAAGTCTCTCTGAATTCTGGCTCATCTCAAGAGCAGATGTAGCAACACCACCAGCGTTAGCAGCCTTACCACCTACGAAGAGAACACCATTCTCCTGGAGATACTTAGTAGCTTCTAATGTTGTAGGCATGTTAGCACCCTCTGTTACAGATACAACACCGTTAGCAACAAGCATCTTAGCATCCTCGATGTCTAACTCATTCTGTGTAGCACATGGAAGAGCAAGATCTACCTTGTACTGCCATACTCCGTGTTCACCATTCTGCTTAGCAAAATACTGAGCTGATGGCTTAGCAGCAGCATATTCTGTAAGACGTGCTCTCTTAACTTCCTTAACTTCCTTAAGAAGTGCAACATCAATTCCTTCTGGATCATAAATCCAGCCTGTTGAGTCTGAGCATGTAACAACCTTAACACCTAACTGCTGTGCCTTCTGGATAGCGTAGATAGCAACATTACCTGAACCAGATACAGCTGCTGTCTTGCCCTCAAGTGACATTCCATTATCTTTCCATAAAGCATTAGTAAGGTATAATAAACCATAACCTGTAGCTTCTGTTCTTGCAAGTGATCCACCGTATGTAAGTCCCTTACCTGTAAGTACGCCTTCGAACATTCCACGGATTCTCTTATACTGACCGAACATGAATCCGATTTCTCTTGCGCCTGTTCCGATATCACCAGCTGGAACATCGACATCAGCACCGATATATTTGCAAAGTTCTGTCATAAAGCTCTGGCAGAATGCCATGATTTCTCTGTCTGACTTGCCCTTAGGATCAAAATCAGAACCACCCTTACCACCACCGATTGGAAGAGTTGTAAGTGAGTTCTTGAATACCTGTTCGAAACCTAAGAACTTGATGATGCCTAAGTTTACTGAAGGATGTAATCTTAAACCACCCTTGTATGGTCCAATAGCGTTATTGAACTGTACACGGAAACCTCTGTTTACCTGTACCTGTCCCTTGTCATCTACCCAAGGAACTCTGAACATAATCTGACGATCTGGCTCTGTAATTCTTTCAAGAATAGCGTTCTTTCTGTAAACTTCCTCGTTAGCCTCAACGACTGGTCTTAAAGACTCAAGAACCTCTGTTACTGCCTGTAAAAATTCAGGCTGATCTGCATTCTTCTTAGACACGATGTCTAATACTTCATCAACATACCCCATAACCTTAAAACACTCCTTTAAATTATTATTTAAGATTGTACATTACTGCACATCGATTCTAGCGTTATTATATCTGTTCTGGTTAATTTCCGCAAGTTTTTTATAGCGTTTGCCTATTAACTTTAAGTTATTTGTAATAATATTAATTAAAATAAGCCTATATCTAAGATATGTTGTTTTTCTTGCTTAAGATAATTAAGTTTTACTTTTTGATAAAATCATGGTAGAATGTATTCGTTATTTTTTTATTATCCTAGTGTAATTAAGGAGTGAATTATGTCTAATTTTTTTACAAGAAGTAAAGACGATATGAAATATTTATTTAAGAATAAAGAAGAGCTTTCTAAGAAAGAACGAAAAAGAAAAAGGCGTGGCTGGGGTACACTTATTGGTCTTATATTAGTTCTGATACAGCTTATTGTATCGGGATTACTTTTATTTAATATATTTAAGTTAGATATTCTTCCATTGAAGTATTTAATTGCGGTCAACGCATTTTTACTGCTGATATTCCTGTACGATTTCACATCACAGTTTACGAAGGCTCATATTATAGGTAAGATTCTTGCAGTACTTATGTCAGGAGTGATTGTTTTCATATACCTTGTATCATCTAAGCTTGATTCTGTCCTTAATAAACTTAATCTTCCTGAGATTAACACTGACATCGTTGATGTAGTTGTACTGGCAGATGACAAGGCTTCCTCTTTAAATGATCTTGCCAATTACAAGTTTGCTTATAATTCAACTGCAAGCAACGCTAATGTCAAGACAGCATTTGATTCTGTTAAATCAGAGCTTAACAAGAGCAGCCTGGAACTTGCAGAATACAAATCATGGGATGACCTTGTAACTGCCTTTTATGATAATACAGAGGTTCAGGCAATTGTTATGAATGATTCCATGCTTAAGGTTGTTGCCTCACAGTATGAAGACTTTGATACCAAGGTTAAGATTATTAAGCAATACGAATATAAGAAGCTTGTTACTGTCCAGAAATCCAACGTCAATGTAAAGAAAAATCCTTTTATTATATATGTATCAGGTATTTCAAGTGATGATGGTGATGACTTCCAGCTTCAGAACAATGCACTTAGTGATGTCAATATAGTTGCTGTTATTAATCCTGAAACCAAGCAGATTCTTCTTGTTACAACCCCAAGAGATTCTTACATTAAGATTACCGGTCCTGACGGAAGAAAGGGTTACGACAAGCTTACACATGCCGGCAATTACGGTGTAGAAGCTTCAATGGATACTCTTCAGAATCTGTATGGAATCGATATTGATTATTATGTAAAGATTAACTTCTCTGGATGCATTGCTGTAGTAGATGCACTTGGTGGAATCACAATTGACTCAGAAGTAGAATTTACCTGTGGCGAAGATGCTTCTCCTATTCCATATCATTTTGTCAAAGGACCTAATGAATGTGACGGCGAGATGGCAGTTGCATTCTCAAGAGAAAGACATGCATTTGCCGCCGGAGACTTCCAGCGTGGACGTAACCAGACAGCAGCTATAAAGGGTATCTTACAGAAAGCTACTTCTCCTGCAATACTTACCAAGTACTCAGCCGTACTTGATGCTGTAAGCGATATGTTCCTTACTAATATACCGACAAGTACAATATCTGATCTTGTTAAGCTTCAGTTAAGTGACAGCACAGCATGGAATATTCAGACATATAGTATCGAAGGATCAACCCAGCCACCTGCTGGACAGGGTCCTGCTTATCTCGAGATAACCGGCCTTAGAGGAGCTTCTGTTGTATATCCTTATGCGGATAGTATCAACACAGCAATCCAGCTTATGAGTAAGATTCAGAACGGCGATATATTCGATGTAGATGAATATGTTGACAGCCTTAACAACAATTCTAATTAATCAATAAAACATAACCCCGGCAGTCCATAAGACCGCCGGGGTTATATTTTTATAATCCATCATTACAATATATAATTATCTATAACATATGCCACACCACAGTCATCGTTAGATGGTGCGTTGACATTTGCGTATTTCTTAACTTCAGGATATGCATTCTCCATAACCGCTGCAAGCCCCGCATACTTTAACATTGGAATATCATTCATTCCATCGCCGCATGCAACGAGTTCTTCACTTGTTATATCAAGCATTGTGAGCAGCTTATCCAAAGATGCATCCTTTGCAACTCCTGCAGGTACTACCTCTAAGAAATAGCTCTCTGAAAAAAATGCATTGATTACTCCCTCATGCTTATCTAACAAGGCTTTCTGCACAGGAAGAAGCTTTTCATGCTCTCCTACAACCAGAAATTTCTCTACAGGATAATCCACAAATTTACGCAAATCATCTACTTTCTTGATTGTAGTACTGTTGCATATTGCTTCTTTCTTTACATATTCATCAGAATCACTCTCAGCAGCTATCTGCGTATCAGCATATGTCAGGGCATACACACCGTTGGCTCTTGCAAGACTGCATATATCTGCTATACAGTCCTGTGGCATTATTGTCGCAGACATCTGCTTTCCCGTCTTGCAGTCAACTATACAACCGCCATTATATGCCAGTATATAACCGCCTTTCTTGTCAAGCTCAAGCTCTCTGGCTATTGGTGTTATTCCAAAAAGCGGTCTTCCTGAAGCAAGAATAACCTTAACGCCTGCATCTATTGCTTTCGCAATCGCTTCTTTGTTGCCCGCTGGAACTTTCTTCTCTCTATTAGTTAATGTTCCGTCCAAATCCAGTGCCAATGCCTTATATTTCATACTTCTCTATCTCCTCTTTTAGTCATGTATGAACAATTTAGCATATAACACCAGTGATTTCAACCTAAGATATTCTCATCATGTTAAATGTTGTATATATATTCAGTTTTCCATAACCAGCTACAGGGTTAGGATATACCATATATTCTGAGCGTACTGCACCTCTTATAAGCTGTGCTTTAATATCGTTATGATTAATCATCTGACTATTCTTTACATTTACCTGATATGAATATAAAAGTGCAACACAGCCCCCGGCATAAGCCGCTGCATAGCTTGTTCCAGTAACCTTAACACCTCCAGATGGAGCAATTCCATATACCCCCGCACCCGGTGCAACAAAATCAGGTTTAATCCTTCCGTCAGCGCTATATCCACGCCCACTTTCATAATAAGCAGCCCCTGTATAATGATTATATGCTCCTACACTTATAACACCATCAGCTGCCGCTGGAACTGTAAGTGTTGTATCCGGGTCGGATTTTAAAAAATATATATCCTGTCCGGAAAACTGCTTTAATGGAAGCCATGCATTATAACTTCCTTTTATATTAGTGAGACTATATATATAGAATTTCCATGTACCCTCAACTGGTGTCTTAAGTCTTACGAATATAACCTCCATTCCAGCAACATTTTCAGTTATCTGATAATCTACCGTAACTGTACTTCCCTCATAAAGAAATGTATACTCCATACTTGCACCCATTCTTGCAGGTATTCTTGGAACATATTCCCCTGACGGTGATTCAATCGACACGGATAATATATCAAGACTATCCGCCCATATTTCCATCGTAAAACCCTTTCCTGTTCCATCAACATTAATTTCCATAACATCAGGTACCAGGGCTGACATTACTGTCCCTTTATAATGACATTTATTATTAGCTTCATTGCCCATACATGTTATAACTGATATATTGGGTTTTTTAGTAAGATTCTCCATCATTTCTGCCAGAGGAGATGCGCCTGTTCTTGAACCATTAGCACTTCCCAGACCAAATATTATTATCAATGGTTTTCCAAGTCGTATAGCGTAATCTTCAAGAAATCTTAAAGCCAGCATAATATCACTTTCCTCAAAAGCTGGAACGTCATCCTTTATCAAAAAAAAATCTCTCAGATACTGTTTACTTTGTTTTAATTTAACCACTAAAAGTTCTGCTCCTGGTGCAACGCCAACATATCCGTCTGCATATGAACCTGCTGATATTGAAGCCAGCAGCGTTCCATGTCCTGACGTGTCTCTTTGTGCAACATAAGAATATGGATTTTCTCCGTTATTGTCAGCCTCTATTGCCCTGTCTATTTCATCCTTTTCATATACTCTGCCAAAATGTGCATATGTATTTGTAGCATCAGTACCTGTTTTATCTGTCTGATCCCATATAGCCTGAATCCTTGTATTTCCAAGTCTGTCCTTGAAAACATCATTAAGATAATCTATTCCGGTATCCACATACCCTATAAGAACATTACTCCCGTCTGCTTTCAGATTATCCTGTCCAAGTACCCGTAAAGCTCCTATTTCATCAAGCGCACTTATATCTGCATCGCCTTCCATAAGCCCATATAACTTTGGAATAGTAAAATACCCCAGAGAGCTTATATTAAGCTGGCGGTTATCAGGCAGTTCTCCATGAGCTATAATCCATTGCGAATCAGCTCTCTGCGAACATATCCCTGATAATGCCTTAATAGCTTCATCAGCCCCTGGGGTATCTTCTATTATGTAATCATATATATTCTCTTTAGTTATATCAAAATCACACGCCATAACATCTCCTTAACATAAAACAATCACTGTACATGCTATATGTATTCAGAAATGTATTGTATTATTCTGCTATAACTATTATGCTCTCATAGTTATTACCGGAGCACCTTTCTTTTCAACAACATCTTCTGTAATTGTAACTGAACCTATATTGCTGTCTTTAGGTATCTCATACATTATATCAAGCATAAAATCCTCAATAATAGAACGGAGTGCTCTTGCACCTGTATCTTTTTCCATTGCCTTTCTTGCTATGCTTCTTAATGCATCATCTGTAAATTCAAGCTTCACCTCATCAAGCTCTAACAGCTTCTGATACTGCTTAAGAATTGCATTCTTAGGCTCTTTCAGAATATTGACAAGCATATCCTCATCCAGTCTGTCAAGTGAATATATGATAGGCAGTCTTCCTAAAAATTCTGGAATCATTCCGTATTCTCTAAGATCATCAACCGTCACATAAGACATGATGTTCTTCTCATCATCATATTTATCTTTAAGGTCAGCATTAAATCCCATTGAGGATGACTTATTAAGCCTTGTCTTGATAATATCCTCAAGATCTGGAAATGCACCACCACATATAAACAGAATATCCTTCGTGTTAACAGTTACCTGTGGAACCATTGCATTCTTACTTGTCGCACCAACAGGAACTTCAATCTCACTGCCTTCTAACAGCTTTAACATTCCCTGCTGTACAGACTCACCACTTACATCTCTGCTTCTGGTCTCTTTCTTCTTGGCAATCTTGTCTATCTCATCAATAAATATAATTCCATGTTCAGCTTTCTCTACATCATTGTCTGCTGCCAGTAAAAGCTTAGAAACAACTGACTCTATATCATCTCCGATATATCCTGCCTCTGTAAGTGTTGTTGCATCTGTAATAGCAAGTGGCACCTGTAATATCCTTGCAAGCGTCTTAACAAGATATGTCTTACCACTTCCTGTAGGTCCAATCATAAGCATATTAGACTTCTCAATCTCAACGTCACCCAGAATCCTGGCATCTGCTGAAACTCTTTTATAATGATTATATACAGCCACCGACATTACCTTCTTAGCATAGTCCTGACCTATAACATACTCATCTAACTTTCTCTTAATCTCATGTGGTGCAGGCAGCTTAGAAACATCAAGAGCAGGTAACTCTTTCTTATCTTCTTTCTTTTTCTTAAGCTTCTGCTTTTCTGGAACCGGGTCTGAATCCATAACGCCAAAATTGCCAAACATGCCCATTCCAGGCATGTTTGACATCTTCATCATATCTTCATAATTAATTCCGCTGCTGTTAATTGAATCGAATGTTCTTTGCATACAATCCTGACAGATGTATATATTGTTAGGCATAACAATCATCTTACCAGCTCTTGATTCTGGTCTTCTGCACACAAAACATATCTTCTCATAATCATCGGAATTCCCATTGTTATTCTTATTAATATCCTTATCTTCTGTCATATTCTCATTGGTATTATCCATAAATATCTACTTGGAATATATCCTTAAGATGCCTTCTTAGAGCCAAGCGTTACCTCCGTGCTCTTAAGAACATACTCGCTTCCTTCCATATGATAATAATCTATAGTTACTTTTTCACCTGCCTCATAATACTGAAGCATGTTAGTAAGTCCTGACATAGTAGTAACTGTCTGGTCATCAAATCCGACAATTATGTCGTATGTCTCTAATCCTGCCTTGTCTGCTGCTGAATCATCAGCTACAGTTCTTATAAGAATACCTACAGGATATCCATAATATGATGCATAATTACTTGTAATATCTACTGCTGCAATTCCAAGGTATGCTGCCTTATCTGACGAAACCTTGTTTCTTGTCTGCTTAGTCATTAATGAATCGATAATATCCTTAACATTAGAAACAGGGATTGAATAAGCCATACCTTCTACACCATCACTGCTGGTCTTTGCAAAGTTAATAGCAATAACCTTTCCTTCAGAATTAAGAAGAGCTCCACCACTGTTACCAGAGTTAATTGCTGCATCTGTCATAAGAAGTCCTGTAAATGTTACATTGTTGACTGTAATTGAACGGTCCTTTGCACTAATTATACCAGTTGTAACTGACTGTCCTTCACCTAATGCATTACCAATGGCAACAACCTGCTGTCCAACTTTAATATCTGATGAATCTTCAAGTTCTGCAATTGCAATATTAGACGCTGTATCAGATGAAATATCACTTAATGATACTGCGGCTACTGCAATATCCTGATCTGACTTAGAACCCTTAACAGAACAGCTTGCACTTGTGCCATCAGAGAATACGCATTTAAGATTATCAATATTATCAACAACATGTGCATTAGTTACAATAAGTAATTCAGTATCACTCTTGCCTACAATAATACCTGTACCACTTGATGTTGCCTCATAACTCTGTCCATATCCAAAATAACTTGAACTTTTAACTGTTGTTGTACCATTAAGCTGAACCATTGCAGGAAGGGCTGCTGTAGCAACTGCCTCAGCATCCATCTTACCTGATGCTGAAAGATTAGTATCTTCTGTAAGCGAAGAATCTGTCTTAGCGACATTAGAAATATTATTACTTACTGTTGGTATATTAACACCTGTAGCATCAGACTTATTACTGCCAGCAATCTTTCCACCTGCATAATTAACACCAAACATAACCGAACCGGCTATTGCGCCAAAAAGTACTGCTGAAAGAACAAAGCATGCTGCTTTCCTTGCAAATCCTCTTTTGTGTTTCTTGTGCTTCTTAGCTTCATAAGGTGCACTTGAAAATGCTGTGTTATTATTAGATGTACTGCCATTGTTAGTATTGTTATATGGTATATCACTGCCACTGTAACGGTACTGTGAATCATTCTCATTATTCTCATTATTGTCGTTATACATAATCATTCTCTCCTTTTACCATTGTATTATGACAATGAAGATTCCATACATAACAAATGAACACATCTCACTGTCAATACATGTAATATAACAACGAAATGTGTTCATATTGTGTTTTAGTTGTTAATTAAATTTGAACTGATTATAATCCGACAATTTCTGATACTGCATCAGTAAGTTCTTCTAACTTCTTATCAGCATCTTCAAGACCTGTTCCCTTAACACCCATATAGAACTTAATCTTAGGCTCTGTTCCTGAAGGTCTTGCACAGCACCATGCATGGTCATTAAGTTCAAAATAAAGTACGTTAGATTCAGGAAGTCCTGTAGGCTTCTTCTCGCCTGTAGCAATAACTGTACACTCATCCTTCTTATAATCTCTGAACTCAACAACATTCCATGCTCCGAACTTCTTAGGTGGATTATTTCTTAAATCATCCATCATCTTAGCAATCTGGACAGCACCTTCTGCACCCTTCATAGTTACAGCCTTCTGTCCTTCCTTGAAGTAGCCGTACTTATCAAAGATATTAATCATCTGATCCCATAAAGTAATGCCTTTAGACTTATAGTAAGCTGCTGCTTCACATAATGCCATAACAGCCACGATGGCATCCTTGTCTCTTGCATGAGTTCCAACCAAGCAGCCGTAACTCTCTTCAAAACCGAATTCATATTCGTATGTATTATTCTGCTCAAAGAACTTAATCTGCTCACCAATATACTTAAATCCTGTAAGAACTTCAATAAGCTTTAAGTTATATTCCTTAGCGATAAGATCAGCTAAGTTAGTAGATACGATAGTCTTTACAAATGCACCATTCTCATGAAGAAGTCCCTTCTCCTTTCTCTGTGAAAGAAGGTATTCTGCAATAAGCATACCAGACATATTACCTGTGAATGACTTGTACTCACCTGATTTAGTGTCCTTAGAATATACGCCAAGTCTGTCCGCATCAGGGTCAGTTGCAAGAATAATATCTGCATCAACTTCCTTAGCAAGTCTTAATGCATATGTGAATGCCTTAGGGTCTTCAGGATTAGGGTACTCGAGTGTTGTAAAGTTAGGATCTGGTTTTTCCTGTTCTGGAACAACATATACATTCTTGAAACCTAACTCTCTTAAAATTCTTCTTACAGGAACATTACCTGTACCATTGAATGGAGAGTATACAATCTTAATATCATCAGCAACCTGCTTAATGATATCTCCGTTAAGGCTCTGCTTCTTTAATGCTGCAATAAATGCATCATCCATATCATATCCAATAATGTTATACAGGCCTCTTACTCTAGCCTCTTCTTCATCAATAGTCTTAACATCATTAAAATCAGTAACAGCCTTAACTTCATTGATAATCTGTGTATCCTTAGGTGCTGTTATCTGGCATCCGTCATCCCAGTATACCTTATATCCATTGTATTCTGGAGGATTGTGGCTTGCCGTAACCATAATACCTGCTGTACAGTGAAGTTCTCTTACTGCAAATGAAAGTTCTGGTGTTGGTCTTAATGAAGGGAATATGTATACCTTAATGCCATTAGCCGCAAGACAAAGAGCTGCTTCCTGCGCAAATTCTCTTGACATTCTTCTATTATCATGAGAAATAGCAACACCCTTATCCTGTGTTCCTTCCTTGATAATAAAATTAGCTAACCCCTGAGTTGCCTTTCTTACAATGTATACATTCATTCTGTTAGTACCATTGCCTATGACACCTCTCAGTCCGCCTGTTCCAAACTCAAGATCCTTATAGAATCTGTCCTCAATCTCTTTCTCATCTCCTGCAATTGATTTGAGTTCTGCACGTGTGTCTTCATCAAAATATTCATTCTCACACCATGCTTTGTAAGTTTCCATATAACCCATACCCTTTACCTCTTTTCTTGATTTATATTAGTCCTGTAAAGCTTTTCTAAAGCTCTCAGAAACTGCTTTCAATGCTTCTTCTTCGTCCGGACCTTCTGCTATGAGAGTTATCTCATCTCCACAGCCAACGCCTGATGCAAGAATAGATATAACACTCTTTGCATTAACAACCTTATTCTTAAATGTGAATGTAATGTGTGAATCAAATTTAACAGCTGTATCACACATTGCTCCTGCAGGACGAAGATGTATTCCTAATGCACTTCCAACTAGTATCTTCTCACTTACCATATGAATCACCTCTCTGTTGTATTAGTTGTTCCAGCTTTTGTAGCAGTCTCTTCTGCCTTTGTTTCGGAATTATTACTTTTTAACTCAGCTTTAACCGTTAAATCCTTACTCTTCAATGTATAGCCTTCTGGTAATTTAACATCAAGCTTGACATTAACTTCTCCTGATGTTGTATAATCAGACAGACTTGCACTGACTGTTATTCTGGATGCATCCAGTGTTGCTGTATTATCAGCATTTCTTTCAACATCAATATTAATTGTCTTATCTATAAAATTATAACTCATACCTGTGTTCAAGCCAACAACTTTAATGTCTGATGTATTGAAAACTATCTTGTCTGAACTAACCGGTACAATCTTCACTGTTATTTCAACCCTTGAGTTATTCAATATATGAAGTGATTTATCAATGTAATTATCAAGTGAAAACTTAAACACTCTGTCCTCTGACAAATCTTCCACATTAATATTGCTGGCAGGAATGACTATTTTCTCCAGATTATTCAATGCATTTTCATCACCATATACCTGTACCTGATTCTTATTATAGGTTATTGAATTTACTCTATATCCATCCTTTGGTGTTCCGGATGTCTGTGCCTCTATAGATACATTTTTAAATCTGACAACCTGTGCTGTATAACTTACAGATGTCTGTGACATATCTATTGATTCATCCTTGATTTCATTAGCATCGTCATCATACAAATGAATATCTGCATCACCATGTACATCCCCTGTTGCTCCTGTGACATCATAAGAAATTCCTGCATATGATATTGTATCAATAACAGATGATGGTCCAGTCACTTTAATTGATGCCGGATTCAGCGACTCCTTTACAACCGCATGTCCATCTGCCGGATTTCCCGTTACATTAGTAACAACATTGACAGTTTTAGTATCCCTGTTCTCTATACTCAGTTTTACAGCAGATGTCTTAGGTGTTGCTTCTACACTATTAAGCACCTGACCATTCTGCACGACAGATACATGAATATCAACATAATCTGCAAAAGCACTTATTTTACTAAGATCAGCAGTTGCTACAATATCACTTGCCTTAATATTTGTTACAACACTCTTTGGACCACTTACATATACGGAAATCTTTCCTCCCTCCACAACCTCATAACTGTAATTCTTATCAGTAAGGCTTTCGGTATTAATTAACTGAACCGTAACATTACTGAATGTATAGCTTGTGGTAGGGTCATATATATTAACGATAATAGTCCAGAGAACAACTGCAAATACAGCAGACAATATTTTCAGACTAAGATTTTTAAACATCTTTTCCTTCATGCTTCAGCCTTCCTCTCCATATTCTGAACGACTTCACATCTATGGTCCTTCTGCGAAGATATTCTAATTTATTTCTAAGAGAATCTGCATCAATATCATGAATAAGCTCTCCGCCGACAGCAACTGAAACCTTGCCTGTTTCTTCTGATACAATTATCGTCATACTGTCTGTAACTTCACTTATTCCTACCCCTGCACGATGTCTTGTTCCCAAAGATTTATTAAGATTACCATTGTCAGAAAGTGGAAGATAACAAGTTGCAGCAACAACCCTGTCTCCTCTTATGATAACTGCTCCATCATGCAACGGAGTGTTATGCTCAAATATATTAACAAGAAGCTGGCTTGTAACAATACCATCCACCGCAATTCCCGTCTTTTCATATTCTTCAAGAATCATATCCTGTTCAACAACGATAAGTGCTCCTGTGTAAGCAGCACCCATGTCATAACATGCTCTTACAATCTCTTCAGCAGTCTTACTACTGAACCGTTCACCTTTATCCCTTCCATCACTGAACCTGAACAATCCAAAAACGATTTTTTTACGTCCAAGCTGTTCCAAGGCTCTTCTTAATTCAGGCTGAAAAATAATAACAAGCGCAATAATTCCAACACTTATTGTCTTACCAGCAATCCATAAAATAGTCTTAAGATTAAGAATATAAGCAAATATTGCAAATAAAGCAACAACTATAATTCCTCTTAGCAAAACCCATGCCTTAGTTTTCTTAATCCAAACCATTACATTATATAAAACAAAGGCAATTATAATTATTTCTATAATATCAGTCCATGTAATATGCGGAATATATAATTTAACCAGATAATCCTGTATGAAATTATTCAATATTATCTCGCCTCCATTTTATAATCTGTACAGCAATATATTGCCATTTATTATTTATCATCATTATCATAGAAAAGAATATCATCATCTTCTTCAGCTGATGCTGCCTGATATCCTGATTCTGCCCTATGTGAAGAAGTTTTCTTCATATCTCTTATATCTGAAGTTTTCTTTGTTTTCTTTGCATTTATGTGTTTAATTCTTACATCCTCACTTGCAACATTAAGTTTAGGTACAGCCTTAACATAGTAATAATATTCATCATCTTCATACTGTACATATTCCGTTCTCTTATAATCCAGAGCAAAGAACACAACATTGCATACATAGGCTACAGCAGCACCAAGTACAACACCAAGTATCATAAGAATAATACTAAAATCAGACTTAAATGCTATCTGCAACACAACAAGCATAAGAAATTCTGTAACGCTGCCAGCAACTATTGCAATTTCCCATGCATGATTAATCTTCTGTCTTCTTATGATGTAAACAACAAGAATTGTTATTACAGCTGCTATTACCATTACCAGCATCTGCCTGTTCTTAAGAAGACTTTCAACAAGATAAGTTATCTGCTTCATACTTTCTGTTATTGACTGATTAGATATAGCTGCCTCATAATCACTTGCAGTTCTTATAATATAATAAATAATTATTCCAAAACCTACCGGTATAACTGAAAGTGCTGTTGTGCATAATCCAATAACAACTGGTATTGCAAATGGAATTTTCATCCAGCATAAAATAGCTGTTATAATAAGTATATATGCTGTCTTTGGTGTAAATCTGAAATACAGCAGATACATAAGCAATACTATACATAATGTAAGCAATGCAAACTCCGCTGAGATAGCATATAAATGAAACAACATAAACATTGAAAGTATTACAAGAGTAAACCCTCCTGGCAAAAATGCACATACAACAGAAAGTAATATTGCAAATATAGGATTTTTTAATTTATCCATATATCCAATACTTGCATTAATCATCAAAAATGATATAAGTGCAATAATAAACCTTGCTGCTGGTACAATATATGTATTGTATTTGTTATAAAATGTTTTAAATCTTTCCTTGAATTCTAATAAAAATGCCATTGGAGCCTCCTACTAATTATTTCTTTTTCTGTCCTGTATAAAATCTTTCCAGCTTATTAAGCCTTGAAAAATATCTCTTAAGTCCCTTTCTTGTATGTTCATATCTGTAATAATACACAATACCAGAAATGATACTGAATACTATAAGCATAAGCACATAATATAATGATATCTTCTTGGCAAGGCCTACATAATCCAGATTATTTATCTGCTGTATCATTCCTTCTGCATTACACAGGAAATACATTGTCAGAAGTATTATAGCCGCAAATGTTGTTGCAATAACAGTCTTAAGAATTCCAAAAGCAATATAGTCGCCCTTGAAATATCTGGCTGTCTTTAACATACTTTTTCCTTCATTCTTTTCATATATTGCCATTTTGGTCATCATCTTAATTTTATTCTCATTAAGCAATTGTTTCACCTCGCAAGTTTAATGTTTTTAATTACATATGGTTAAATATAACATATTTTCTCTTAATTGTATATTACAATTTGAGAGTGTCCCCCACCTGTTGCAACAACAATACGTACCATTCTGTTATCTACAGTAAACGTTCTGTCTGTTGATGCAGATACATAACTATTCCATACATAAGAAGAATTTCCTGGTAATAAATTCTCAATTACACTTTGAATTCTGTTATCAAACGCAGCACTTCTCTGCTTTATATATATAATGGTTACATTACTCTGTGTAACAATCTCACCATAGTAAATTCCATCCTGTCTGCATACATACACATTTGATACAGTCTGCTCAAATCCATTACCAGAAAGCATACTTCCTATATCATCAGAACTATTTCCACCTTTCTGGCTGTTATCAGTATTGCCCGGAACTGACTGGTTATTTTCTGATGTAACACCACCTGTCTGACTATTTTCTGATGAAGAACTGCCTGTCTGTCCGTTTTCTGATGAAGAACTGCCTGTCTGTCCGTTTTCCTGCTGTCCATGACCTAAACCTGTACCGATACCTACCTGTTGTCCATGTTCACCTGAACTATCATATGTATTACCTTTTCCATTATTATTATTTCCTGTATACACAACAAATCCATTAGAAGAACCTTGCGACACTTTTGTGATTCCTTCTACAACCACGGCGTCAGATACACTTCCTACTGTAGCAGTAAGAGTTGCTGTTCCAACTCCGTTAATTGTTATTACACCATCCTTATCCACAGAAAACACCTGTTCATTACTGCTTGTCCATATAAGTGATTTCTCATTATCATCAGGAGATACTATTGCTGTAACCTTAAGGCTTGTTCCTACAGGAATAGCTGTATTTTCAAAAAGAATATCAATCTGTGTTCCTTCTTTAACTTCATATTCATCCTGAGCCTGTGATGGTTTAAGATTAATTTTACTTACATTAACATCTGCCTGCTGTTCATTTCCATCTGATTTATTAAATGATATTATTAAAACAACAGCCAGTACTACCGCAAGAATTATTCCCATTAATATAATAACTGTTGTACGCTTTATTTTTATATTTCTCATAATTTTCCTCATAAAAATATTATATTCAATACACATTATAATATAACAATTCATTCCACTTGTAAAAGAAAAAATGGATGATATACAATTTAATAATCTGTATATCATCCGTATTATGTCAGAATTCAATCCGTATTACAGTTCCCTTATTAATTTCACTGTCAAGATAAATTCTTGCATCATGAAGTTCAACAATATGCTTTACAATAGCAAGACCGAGTCCTGTTCCACCAGTTTCCTTTGATCGGCTCTTGTCAACTCTGTAAAATCTTTCAAACACCCTGTCCTGCTGATCCTTAGGAATTCCTATTCCATCATCAGTTACCTCTAGCCTTGGCTTCCCATCTACCATTCCCGCAAACACTTCCACATGTCCACCTTCTTTATTGTATCTTATTGCATTCTGTACAAGATTATCAATAAGCTCTCTTATCATATCCTTATTGCCGCGGATCATGCAGGCTGAACCTCTATATGAAAAATATATTCCTTGTTTCTGTGCATTAACCTGCAGAGACTCTGCACAATCCTTAACAAACTCATATAAATCAAAATTCTCATACTGTCTTGGCATTTCGCTGTGGTCTAATTCTGAAAGCCTTATAATATCATTAATTAATGATAATAATCTTTCTGAATTACGCTTAATCTCATGTGCAAAATGTATCCCCTGTTCATGACTTACCATCTCATTCTCAATAAGCTCTGCATAGCCTGAGATTGCGGTAAGAGGAGTCTTTAATTCATGTGATACATTTGCAGTAAAATCCTGTCGGCTTCTTGCAGCAGCAAGAATATTCTCATGCTGTGTCCTGATTTTCTCTGCAAAAGGGGCTATTTCTTTATATACAGGCTTCTCCTGTACGGAATCCATATTCTTAGCCATTCTTTCAATAGGCTCAATAAGTGTCCTTGTAAGTAATTGTGAAAGAACGATACACACTACTATAATTACTGCAAGTATTCCTGTTACAGCCGGAAATACATTGCCAAACACACTTAATAAACTGCTTGCATCACAGGATACTCTTATAACAGTCCCATCCTTCTGTTTTAGAGCATAATAAAAGGTATTCATATCCATCGTGTCAGAATTTCTTACACACTGACCATGTCCGGTATGAAATGCGTCCTGTATCTCAGGTCTGTCTTTATGATTAGGCATTACATTAATATCATTATCATTATCAAAAAGCACCACCCCATCTGAATCTATCCAAGTAACCCTGAGATTATTAATTGGAAGCTTTACATCTGCATATTGCGCTGACTTTTCAAAAACTCCCGTTTCCATGAGTACTTCTGCATTAGTTCTCAATCCGGCCTGGACCTGTTTCTTAAACAACCCATAATATATAAAAGTTATTCCAATAGCTGTAGCAAGAACTGCTATAACTGCTATTCCAATAAGCCTTAAATTAATCTTCTGCTTCATATATCCACCCTGTTCTGTCTGTTAATTATATCAGGCTACTCTATAACATATCCTACATTACGCACGGTTCTTATACGCGAGCCTGCATCACCCAACTTCTGTCTTAAAGTCTTAATATGCATATCCACAGTTCTTGACTCACCTTCAAACTCTGTTCCCCATACCTTAAGTACAATAGAATCTCTTGAAAGCACTATATTCTTGTTAGCCATAAGATATCTTAACAATTCATATTCTTTAAATGTAAGTTCAACCTGCTTTCCTGAGACCGTAACCACATGCCTTTCATGATTAAGTTCAATCTCTCCTACATCAAGCACGCCTGCCTCGTCTGTTTCTGTTCTTCTAAGAAGTGCTTTAACTCTTGTAATAAGCTCCATTACAGAAAACGGCTTCTTAATATAATCGTCAGCACCATCCTCAAGTCCCTTTATCATATCAAGCTCTGTAGACTTTGCCGTCACCATAATAACCGGCAGTCTCTTAGTTGCAGAATTCAGTCTTAACTTCTTAATGATGTCATAACCACTTTCATCAGGAAGCATAACATCAAGCAACACAAGGTCCGGAAGAATCTCATCAAGCTTCTTAAAAAACTCTTTGGAACTTCCAAATGCACCTACCATATGTCCACTGTTCTTAAGTGCAATTGTCTCTATTTCCCTTATGCTTTCATCATCCTCAACTATGTATATAAGAGCCATATTCTCATCTCCTGTTCTAGTCAGCTTTCTTTAATTCCGGAAGCTGATACTGTTTATAATACTGTCTGCATTCTTTTGCAAACTGAGGATTATCCTCATTAGTAAGATGCTCCAGATATCCATGTGTTTCAAAACCATTATCTCTTACTTCAATCATACATACAGCAACATTAGAGCAATGGTCTGATACTCTCTCAAAATTCGTCATAATATCTTCGAGTATAAGTCCTGTCTCAATTGTACATCTGCCTTTTCTTAATCTGTTGATATGACGCTGCTTAATTTCTAAGTTCAGACCGTCAATAACCTGTTCTAACGGCTCAATATGCTTTGCTGCCTCAATATCCTGATTTTCAAAAACCTGTACTGTGTTACTAACTATATCATGTACCGCTTTTGCAAATGTTTCAAGTTCTTTTCTTGCATTCTGTGAAAAAGATGACTCCTTGCTGTTCATCTCTTTTGCAGATTTTGCAATATTAATCGCATGGTCAGATATTCTTTCAAAATCACTCATGCAGTGAAGAAGTATTGAAAATGTATGATTATCATGTCTTGATAAATCGCAGTTACCAACCTTTACAAGATATGAACCAAGCTTATCCTCATACTTATCGACATCTTCTTCCATTACCACAACCTCATCATATGCAGCATCTGAATAATTATTAATAATGTCCAGTGCCTTATCTAACGCTCTCTGTGACAGATGTGCCATCTTCACGGCAGTATTCCTGCATAACTCCATCGCAACTGCAGGAGTCTCTAAAAATCTTTCATCAAGTGCTGCAAGATCTGCTGCCACACCTGTCTGAATAACTTCCTCATGTTTTCCATCCGGAATAGAAAGAGTTGCAAGCTTCACAAGCAGATTAGAAAATGGGAAAAGTATAATTACACATCCAATATTAAAGAGACTGTGAATCACTGCTATTCCTGCTGCATTTGCCGGTGTTGATAAAAATTCAAAATGAACAAACATATTCAGGCTGTAAAATATAACCATAAATATAACTGTACCAATCATGTTGAAATAAAGGTGTATCATTGATGCTCTCTTGGCATTCTTCTTTGCACCTACAGAAGATATAAGTGCTGTTACACATGTACCTATATTCTGTCCCATAATAATAGGAATTGCTGTTGCATAGTTAACCGCACCTGTTACACATAACGCCTGCAGTATACCAACCGATGCAGATGATGACTGTATAACTGCTGTAAGCACTGTACCTGCAAGAAGTCCGAATAACGGATTAGAAAACAGTGTAAGCATACCCGTAAACTTCTCATTGTCAGCCAGCGGTGCAACTGCGCCACTCATAGTTTCCATACCGAACATAAGAATTGCAAATCCAAGAAGAATATTACCTATATCCTTTTTCTTAGAATTATCCTTGCAGGTCATAGTCATAATTATGCCAATAACAGCAAGCACAGGTGAGAATGATGATGGTTTTAAAAGATTAATCCATCCTGCTCCACTTATACCTGTAAGTGATAACATCCATGAAGTCACTGTTGTACCAATATTGGCACCCATAATAATACCTACAGCCTGTGAAAGCTGCATAATACCTGAATTAACAAAGCCTACAACCATTACCGTAGTTGCAGATGATGACTGTATAACTGCTGTTACAGCCATACCAAGCAATACTGCCATAATTCTTTTAGAAGTAAGTTTTTCAAGTATCTGTTCTAATTTACCTCCGGACAGCTTTGCTAAGGAATCTCCCATGACATTCATTCCATATAAGAACAAAGCCAGTCCGCCTGCCATCGTAAGTACACCAAAAATATTCATTTTACATAAGCTCCTTTTTGAACGACTTTTTCACATATCATGTGTATTCTAAATGAGCATTGTAAAATGTATTATGTAAGTTATGTAAAATTTATGTAAAATTTGCAGCCACGTTTCTTATGCGCTCTGCATCAACAGGTTTTGATATATGTGCATTCATTCCAGCATCAAAAGCTGCCTTTACATCATTTGAAAATGCATCTGCTGTCATTGCAACAATCGGTATATCCTTTGCATCAGGATGCTTGAGCTGTCTTATGGCTTTTGTTGCCTCATATCCATCCATATTAGGCATTTGGACATCCATAAATATCAAGTCATACTGACCTTTTACCGAATGACTAAATGCATTCACGGCTGCCATTCCATCCTTTGCAATGTCACATAATGCCCCCTCGGACTTTAAAAATTCTCTCATCATCTCCGCATTAATAACATTGTCCTCTGCCACAAGGAATTTCTTTCCCTCAAGCACCCTGCTCTGTTTAATATCTTCTTGTGTCATATTGGCTGCATACCCTGTACCACTCTGAATATTTGTTTTCTTTTCAGAAATCATGAATTCCATTGTAACTTCAAATGTACTTCCTTCACCTTTCTTGCTTTTAACCTTTATAGTTCCTCCCATAAGGTCAATAAGGTTCTTTGTTATAGGCATTCCAAGTCCTGTTCCCTGCACATTATCAGTCACATTATTATCTTCCCTTGTAAAAGGTTTAAATATCTCTTTAATATAACCATCGCTCATTCCTATTCCGTTATCAGATATTTTAAACTTATACTTTGCAAACTGACTTCCTGTATGATTCATCCCTCTTATTTCAAATGTTATCATCCCATACTCTGGCGTATATTTTACGGCATTTGATAAGATATTCAGGAGTATCTGGTTTAAACGCAGTTTATCTGTTTTAATCCAGCCATATTCTACATTATCTGAGCTGATTATAAGTGTCTGCTTTTTCTGTTTTGCCTGTGGTCTTATAATGTTATCTATTTCCTGAACAATATCAGCAATATTTACATCACTTAAATTAAGAGTAGTATTCCCTGATTCTATTTTACTCATATCGAGAACATCATTTATAAGGTTTAACAAGTGCTGGCTTGATATCACTATCTTCTCAGCATATTTTTTTACTTTATCAGGGTTCTTTTCATGTCTTAATAATAACTGCGAAAATCCCACAATGGCATTCATTGGTGTCCTTATATCATGGCTCATATTAGCAAGAAACTGGCTTTTAGCAAGATTTGCAGCTTCTGCTGTATGAAGTGCATCCTCCATATGTCCTCTTATCTGCTGCTCATAGGTTCTATCAGAAATAATTACGACAAGGACATCATCCCCATCCTTATCCATATGATAACAGCCCTGTTTAAATAATCTGTACTCATTTGAATCAGCAGGCTTTATCCAGTATTCATTGACTACAGATTCTCCTATATCTAGTCCGGTAATATCATTCCAATCCGGGATTTCCCCCTTCTTATCAAGTTTCTTAAACTCATCTGTAAGTTCTGAATATTCATCATTTTTTAATCCCAGAACTCTCTCAATATTTCTGCTGACATAAAGTTTACGCCAATCGCCCCATGAAAGCATAATATATACATCATCAAGATTTTTTGCCATAATAGAAAATAAAATATCCCGCCTTGATATTTCGTGATTCTTTTCACTGATATATCTTCTGTAGTATGTATACAATACAACAACAGCCACTATAAAAAACAATCCACCTATCTGCATAGCCATCCACACTGTTCTCTGTTGTACTGCAACAATGCTTGAATTTGCAATTCTTATAGGAACCATTGATATAAGTCCCCAGTTATCAAAACCAACAGGAACATACACAAGGTAATACTGGCGGTTATCCAATGTAAATTCCATCTCACCAGACTCGCCAGCCTTAACGTCCTGCATGAATCCTTCAAGCGACTTTCCGTAAAAATCCGCATTTTTCAAATGATAAAATATATTCCCCCCTGTATCCATGCTTCCTTCTGACTTCAAAACTATATCGCCATTAGCATATACTATGTAACTGCTTGTATCCTTAGCAAATGCCTTGATTCCCAATTCTCTGTTAATACTGTCTGTATTGTACGAAACAGCTATTGAACTATAAGAAAAACCATTAATATATGCCGGATCTACAGGTATGGCAAAAAACATAACTTCATCACTGCCAGGATTTGAGCCGTCAACTATAACACTCTCCCTGTTTATAACAAGGCTCTTCCATGTATTTCCAAGCTCAAGATATCCCCTCCTGCCTGCCGATGACAAATAGTTACAGTCATCATCTACAAAATAAAATTCTGTATAATGCCACTCATTTTTCCATTCATTCAGAAAAGATCTGATATCTTCTTCATTTCCATCAGCCTCATTTATAAAATCGCCTGTCATTCGCAGCAGCTTCCATTGCTGCCCGGTTATCTGAAGGAATTTCTCACTTACCTGTTTATATACTTCATTAAGATTTCTCGAACTTGTCTCATATAATTCCTTTTTCACATTAACTGAGTAATTAAATAATATAATACCGACACACATAAATACAGCTATTGCCACTCCAACTGCTGCAAAAAAATATATGCCATTCTCATTTTTCTTCATCTGGCTTATTTCCTTTCCTCTGGTCAATCAGCTCTTTTCTATATATGCCTGTGGTTTTGGTAGTTTACCGCCATCTATAAAATACTTCAGCCATTGCTCTGACACACCAGTTGTATGAACTATATATCCGTCATATTTTCCCCCTTCTTTTATGTCAGTATCCTGCTTGTACATATGTACTCCACCATGTTCTGACATATCATAATTATATGCGCGTTCCAGCAAAGTATGACCAGAAACATCAACATAACAAAAAGAATATGTTTTTTCGTCAGCAATTGACTCTCCATCAGCAATAATATCCAGAAGGTGCATTTTTCCATCATCATCTCTTGATATCTTCATTGTAAATCCGCTCGATGCAGGGAGCATGTCCCATGATATCGGGTCATCATCACGCCCGCAGCCTTCCACAAGGCAACGCACAACATTTTTTATCTCAGCTCCCGTTGCGTCCTTTGTATAAAACTTTACTCCTCCACCCATAATAAGTGCCTGAAGCTGTGCCGCTGTATAATCCCCCTTATATATGTCACCTGCATTCATTGCTGCAGGCGCAATAAGCATGTCTGCACCACATATTTCCCGCAGAATATTAACTCTTACTGAAAATGACTCACTTCCTGTATCCGTAGATTTCCATGTATATTCTCTGTCAAATGTGGTTACAATATTTCCTTTTTCTTTAACATAATTATAATTATCATTAAATATTTTTACCGCCTGTCTGGCATCGCATTCATCACTTCACTGCTAAAAAAATATCTTACTATATCAAGTGCCAGTTCTTCACGCTTTCCTGCCCCCTTTAGTTTTCCGTTCATGGCTACTGAATATCCTGGTGTACTGAAATACCAGTCATCATTTTCTGTCTCCCCAAAATATGGCAGCAGCATAAGACTGGTCATTCCTTCAGCCTGATATTCAGCAATATTGGTGCTCTGGCGTATCATTGCCACCCTGCCTGACACAAAATCTTCGAATGTAACTGAATATCCTCTACTGACATCTTCTACCTGCACACCCGTATCTTTAAATACCTGTTCAAGTCTTGAAAACAACTGCGTTCCCAATTCATCAGGCAGATAATCAACATTTCCTTCTGATGCATCGTTGCGCCAAATTCTTCCTTTTGAACTCTGAAGCAATGGTATCGACCATGCCTGAAGCATATATGAATCTGTGCAATCATATTTGTAATCTGTTGCAAATCCCCTTATACCATATTCTCCAAACTTGTTGCACGCTTCAACAAATGTATCATAATTGTAAGGAAGCTGTATTCCATACTCATCAAAAAGTTCAGTATTAGCCAGTATTCCCTCAACACTTGCCGAACCAGGAAGCCAGTTTACTGAACCATCTTCATTGGTAAACCCATCAAGATATACTTTGTAAAACATATTTGTAATATCTGTCCATGAAAAATCATATAGATATTCTTCTGGATTAATATCATAGTCATCATCAAGTGTTGAAGTCTGTGTCCATGACGATGCATCTATTATTATATCTGCAAGGTCATCATTTACTGCTGCATCATTAAGATACTGTGCCCCTCCCCTGCTTATTACAAAATCAAATTCGACATCCGGGAAGTGTTCTTTCAACATTCTTCCTACACTTGCAAGCCAGTAATCCTGGTCAAGCTGTACAACAATTCTTTGTTTTACTTCCTTACTGTTCTTTAATGGCATACTGCATGACATCAAAAAAGCTCCGCAGAATACTATCATCAGCAAAACACACATTACCCTTTTCATTATATCCTCCAAAATGTTCTAATCCTATGTTGCTTAATAATAATACTCTTTATTTTTGTCGAAATATGTCGAATATAGTTATAACTATTATTACATCCAAACTATTACTTAAAAAAATATATCAACCGCACTTATACACATCAGCTTAAAATAATTTATTTTGTCAGAATTGCCCGCAGAATATAATTGGTGTATTATTTTATAAAAAGATATCAGAATATTATTATAACTTAAAAAATACAGGAGGGCTTATGTGTACAGCAGCTACTTATAAAACTAAAGATTTCTATATGGGAAGAACACTAGATTATGAATTTTCTTATGGTGATGAGGTGACTGTAACACCTAGAAATTATCCTATTAATTTCAGATTTATGGGTGTAAGGAATAACCACTTTGCGATGATTGGAATGGCACATGTGGCTGACGATTATCCTTTATATTATGAAGCATTTAACGAAAAAGGGCTTGGCATGGCCGGTCTTAACTTTGTTGACAATGCAGCTTACAGCGAACCGGACCTAAGAGGTCTTAACGGAGAGAGTAATATTGAAAATGTTGCCGTATTCGAATTCATTCCGTGGATATTATCGCAGTGTGCGACAGTTGACGAAGCGAAAGAAAGACTGCAGTTTATTAATCTTACCAACACTCAGTTTAATGAAATGTTTCCATGTGCTAATCTTCACTGGATTATCGCTGACAAGGAAAGCTGCATAACTGTTGAATCCATGTCAGACGGACTTCATATATATGATAACCCTGTTGGCGTGCTTACTAATAATCCGCCATTTAACATACAGATGTTTAATCTTAACAATTACATGGGATTATCTGCAAAACAGCCTGAGAGCAATTTCTCGGACAGACTTGATTTCAACAGATACAGCCGTGGTATGGGTGCACTCGGACTTCCTGGGGATCTGTCATCTCAGTCAAGATTCGTAAAGGTGGCTTTTACTAAGATGAATTCTGTTTCAGGTGACGATGAGAAATCAAGCGTAAGCCAGTTCTTTCATATATTAGGCAGCGTAGACCAGCAGCGTGGCTGCTGTCAGCTAGACGATGACAAATACGAGATAACAATATATACCTGCTGCTGCAATACAACTAAAGGCATATATTATTACACATCATATGACAACCATCAGATATGTGCTGTTGATATGCATAAGGAGAACCTTGACGGTGATAAACTGGTTCGCTATCCACTTATTACTGATGGCGAGATAAGGGCTGTTAATTAATATATATACCTGACAAAACGAGCTGGACGTTTAATTACCATCCAGCTCGTTTTTAACACATTTTTCTATGTCGTACGCAATCTCAGTGCATATATCTTTTCCTATTCCTGCTGCTGTTCCAACAGCAGCCAGCTCCTTAATTCCTGGATTTCTTCCATTGCCGTCTACTGTAGTAGTATGTTCCCCATAATATGTCGTACTATAAGTCAGGTCATATGCCGGGCTTAGTCTCCAGCCATCATTATTTTCATCATATATAAATGTAAAATTCTTTGAATGATCATCTCTGTTATGTGCAAACACATTAAAACACATTCGTCGGTACATATTCTCTATATCATGCTTATTGTCCCTTGTTAATATTTTTGTTAATTTCATAAGTTGGTGATAATCCATATTGGGCTGCCTGAAATCCAGTTCAAGAAGCGCTGCTGCTGTAAGCATATGGATTCTGTGTTCTCCAAATGAATCATTCTTACGATCAAATCTTTTAGTTCCAAAATATCCATCACATATATCAGATGGAAAAAGTCTGGTCTCTTCCATATCAATTCCACACTGCTTTGCACACTGTGAATATCGGTATTCCATCAGCCCCGCATTCTTTCCATCAACATGAGCAGGAAACTTGATAATCCAATCCTCGCCATCTATCTTAGTCATAATTTTAGGTCTTGCTCCACCACTTGTTCCACCAAGCCTGTATAATTCATCAAGCTTGTCAGAATATTCAGTATTAAGAATTTTCTGACACTGTTCAGATAATTCATCAAGACTGCTGAGTTTTTCCTGCTTTGGCATATCCAATTCCGGTCTGTATGTTAATGCTCCCATTCCTGATTCTCCAACAATTGCAAGCCTGTCAAGCATACTCACATTGTCTATATTACATCCCTTTTCTTTTAACATCCTGTCAAGCAGCAGCTGTCCCCATGCATCAGGCAGACTGTCTGCAAATACTCCCCATAAACCATTAAAATATTCTTTAACAGGGACACATACTTTCTTTTCAAGGGGCAATGAAAACGGACTTATTGAAAATCCGTTCTCCAGCCATTCATCTGCATATTCAAATGCAGCCTTTCTTTCGTTCGTCATAGCAAGAGTTCCAACAAGCCTGTCATGATAAAAAACATTTATAACTCTATCTTCTCTCATTAATTACCTCCTCAATACTGTTATAAGGAATCTCCGTAAAAATGTTTCTTAAATCATCAGCGATATTAAGTGCTACAGCTATCTTAGTCAGCGATAACAGTGAAATCTGTCCTGTTGTTTCAAATCTTTTTATCGAGCCAAGACTGACATTGCTAATCTTAGAAAGCTTCTCCTGTGAAATGGAGCGTCTTTTTCTTATTAGTCTTACCCTGTCAGCTATTTTTTTATCCAGTTCTTCACATGTCTCCCAGACATATTCATTCATATATTGATCTCTCCTTATGTGCAAACATATATATAATATATTAGCCGGTTTTCTGATATATATGCATTTATAGCTAATATTTTATCTATAATTATTATAGCACATAACTTAATATATTCAATCCTCTCCTTGCCAACTTCCCAGAATATGTTATTATATGATAGATTATTATAAGTGTTTAAAGCACAGAAAGAGGAATATATGTTAGTTTATGACGCTAATGCCAATTCTGGCAGCAATGCCGGTTTTGAGTGTACCTATACAACTTTTAAATCTGACAATTCTACAGCTTCACCAGAGAACCCAATCCTTGTTCTGGATAATTCTGAGAAAAAGTGGGATGAGACATCTTATGGTTTATTCACTAACCCTTATAAAAAGACTGCATTTGATTTCCAGATTAACGGTGAATCTTTTACAAGCAATATCTTAAAGATTGATTCAAGATTTACAAGCCTTATCAAATGGCTTGGTGAGAACAGAGTTAAAGTAAAGCTTACAGGTGCTAACTCATCTGAAGGATATAATGTATACAAGATTCAGGAAGTTGCATTTGGCAATGGTAACAAGTTATCCGCTGAAGACGGTTTTCTTCAGTTTATGATTGAAAGATTATTAGAGAGCAGTGCCGTTGCAGAAGACAATAGTGAAGAGCCTGATGAATCTGCTGATGATATGAAGCTTACAAGCCTTACAAGCATATCAGATTTTCTTAACTGTGCAGGAAGCACGCTTCCTGAGAATATCCGTTTATGGGCAAGACGCAATCTTGTTGTTGCCCGTTCAAGCGAGGTAACTCCTGAGGAGAAAAGACATGCACAGAGAGCACTTTCTATCATGCTTAATATTAAGTGGAAGAGCAATTACTTCGAATCAATTGACCCTGTGGAAGCAAGAAGAATTCTTGACGAAGAGCTTTTTGGTATGGAAAGTGTTAAACAAAGAATAATTGAGACAGTTATTCAGATTAACAGAACACACACTCTTCCTGCATATGGTATCCTTCTTGTTGGTCCTGCCGGAACAGGTAAATCACAGATTGCCTACCTTGTTGCCAAGATTCTTAAAATGCCTTGGACAACTCTTGATATGAGTTCAATCAATGACGCAGAACAGCTTACAGGAAGTTCAAGAATATACTCCAATGCAAAGCCTGGTATTATCATGGAAGCATTCAACATGGCTGGTGAATCTAACCTTGTATTCATTATCAACGAGCTTGATAAGGCAACTTCAAGTAATGGTAACGCCAACCCTGCGGATGTACTCCTTACACTCCTTGATAATCTTGGATTCACTGATAATTACATGGAGTGTCTCATCCCAACTTCAGGCGTATATCCTATCGCCACAGCTAATGATAAGGATAAGATAAGTGCACCGCTTCTTTCAAGATTTGCAGTAATTGATATTCCTGATTACACAAGAGAAGAGAAAAAGACAATTTTCCTTAAATATTCACTCCCAAAGGTTCTTAAAAGAATCGGACTTCACGAGGATGAGTGCCTGGTGTTTGATGACGGACTTGACGCTGTTCTTGATTACTGCAAGGATACTACAGGTATCAGAGACCTTGAACAGGCAGCAGAACATTTAGCAGCACATGCTCTTTATATGATCGAGGTTGAGCATGCCACAAGCGTTTCATACACAGCAGACATGGTAAATGAACTCTTTTAATTAAATTATTCAAACCCGATAACAAATACATGATATACAATAAGGAGCTGATATCACTACGATAACAGCTCCTTAAATAATCTTTACATATGTAATTGTAATTATCAGTCATTTCTTAACTTAAACTGTGCAACCATCTCACTAAGAGTTGTAGCCTGTGCTGTAAGCTCTTCACTTGTAGCTGATGTCTCCTGTGATGTTGCTGAATTAGCCTGTACAACTTCTGCAATTCTTGCAATTGCAACATCCGCCTGCTCCATACCTGCAGCCTGACTTGTAGATACATCTCTCATCTTCTTGGCACTCTCTGCGATAGACTGAACACCATCAACAACTTCCTTAAGTGAATCAGATGCCTTAGTAGCAATCTTATTCCCCTCTCCAACCTCGTAGATAGAAGCTTCTATAAGATTTCTTGAATCTACCGCTGACTTAGCACTCTGCTCTGCAAGTGTACGAATCTGGTCAGCAACTACTGCAAATCCTCTGCCTGCATCACCTGCTCTTGCAGCCTCAATGGAAGCATTAAGTGAAAGAAGGTTAGTCTGGCTTGCAATACTTTCAATCTCTGAAATGATATTGCCAATCTTCTCAGAAGCCTCACTGATACGAGCCATTGCCCCCATAAGAGCTTCCATGCTTTCTCTGCTGTTTTCTGCTGTATCAGCATATCTCTCTGCTTCTTTATATGAATTTTCCAGCTGTTCTGCTGTCTTCTGTATACCTTCATTAAGATCATTAATGGTTGCCTGCATCTCTTCGACTGTTGCAGCCTGATCTGTTGCACCTTCTGCAAGCGACTGTGCAGCATCTGAAAGATTAGCAGAACCTTCTGCCACCTGTTTAGAAGCATCTTCAACACCCTTTAATGTTGAATTCATCTGACGGTTCATGTTACGAATTCCAAGTAACAATGCATTGAATGCACCTGTATACTGATCTTCATGTTCGGTTGCGATAGCGAAATTACCATCTGCCATCTCTCCCATAAGTTTTCCGGCATCACTGATAATATTATGTAATCTTTCTGCCATAGCATGTGCACTATCTATGAGATCGGATATCTCATCTTTAGTCTCAACTTCAGGGAATGGTGAATCCAGATCTCCCTGTGCAAATGTCTCGAATCTGGCCATCATTCCATCTAACGGCTCTTCTATACTCTTTGCAATCGCATGTGCTGCTTTAGAAGCAACAACAACTACCGCAGCTATAATTCCAATTGCAGCAACAATCGCTATTATAAGAAATATTTCAAGCTTTAATTTTTCTGCATCACCTTTAGCAACATTAGTGTCCATAAGTTCATTAAGTGCATTATCAAGTGCCTCATACTTAGGTGCCGTCTCATTCAGCATCATCGACTGAGCCTTCAGTGACTGATTAGAATCTGTCGTAGCTCCCAGCTTTATAACTTTCTCATCAATTTCCTTATATTCAGCCCACGCCTTATCAATCTTATCCATACATTCCTTGCCAGCCTTACTAGACATTATAGGTCTTATCTGTTCAAGCTTGGCTTCAAATGCTTCGACATGCTCATCATGCTGCTTTTTCATTGAGCTGATAAGACTTACTGAATCATATCCTACAACTCCCCTTGAAGCTCCTCTTATCTCTGCTGCCTCAGACATAGCTGTAGCAATATCTCCCTGAGGGAATGCGTAACGCTTCAGCACCCTGCGGTAATCCATAGACATATAAATCATCATTGCACTTATAACAACTGCAACTACGGAGAACGCTATGATTATCAGTCTAAATACATAATTCAAACGCCCCTTTATATTCATATTATTCATTTTCTTTAACATCTTATAACTACCTGCCTTTCCATATGCATCATTTGTACAATGTATTTAATTGTTCCCTATTTCATTCAATTAACATATTATTCCTAATTTTAATTTTTTTCAAGGTATTTTCACAAAATACTCATATGTAATTGTCTGAGTCCGTCTATTTCATCACACAATTCCCTGCTTGAGCAAGTTGAACAATCCATTGTAAGACCGTTAAATATGTTGTTTAAGGAGTCAGTTATCTGTTCACATCTGTGTGCTTCACTTTTTAAAAATATGTAATCAATATCCTGCTCCGTGACAAAATATATGCTTACAGCCTCAACCTCAGGACGCTTCCTGTAGGCATTGATAAGCCCCTGTCCTACCGCTGCAAAATTAATCCCATGCGAAACTGCTTCCTTACTCACTCTCACAGGTTCTCTTTCCCTGACTGCTGATATTCTCATCATATATCCTTTAGGAAATGCATGGTATCTTACATAATCAGTTGCCCTCATTGAAGCATACAGTGCATTATCATCATGATTCTTAATATATTCACCATCCAGCCTGATTACAGTAATTCTTGCATATGAAATATCATTCTTAATATCACACAGGTCATCACCCACAAGATACACAGCATCTTCCGGCACAAGTTCCTCATCCTGTGTAAATGCAATGGCACTTACCGCTGCATTGCTCCCACCGCCAAGCTCATAAACCATCTCACTTTTAAGGATAAGATTCTCTTTATCAGTCATCTCCCACACTCTCTGTAATGGAAGTCTCTTTGCTCCATGATTTTCAAGCATTGATGTCAGCTTCTTTATCTCACCATCATATAAATCCATCGGCTGTTTCTGCCCTTCCTGTCATTCTTTCTGATACTGCCTCTGTTGTCACTCTTTCTGCTCTTCCTGCTTATGCTTCTTCGCCTCGCGCCTGTTCTTTGACCAGTTATAATATGCTGTAAGCGGCTTGATTAAAGATGCCGCAAACTTCATATCAAGATTAAAGAAATATATAACAAGAGTGAGAAAAAAAAGCACAACAAGCACGATTGCTATAATTGCCAGCACTTTTAATACTATCATACATTACTTCCCTTCTGTCTTGCATATTCTGCAGCACCTAATGCTCCCATAAGCTGTGGGTCTGTCGGCAGATCCACTACATTTATCTTAAGAACCTTCTCTATTGCTTTCTTCAAGCCTTCATTCTTGGCACATCCACCTGTAAGTGTAACGCTGTCAGCCGCACCTGCTTTCTTAGCCATGACAAAGCATCTCTTAGCAACCGATAACTGTATTCCTGCCGCTATCTCCTCCATAGGCTTACCCTCACCTACTAACGAGATAACCTCACTCTCTGCAAATACCGCGCACTGTGCTGTTATTGGAATCACGTTCTTCGCCGTAAGTGACAGATTAGAAAATTCATCTAAAGACATCTCAAATGCTCTTGCCATAGATTCAAAAAATCTTCCCGTTCCTGCTGCACATTTGTCATTCATCGCAAAATTAAGCACAGTTCCATCTGTGTCAATCGCAATTCCCTTAACATCCTGACCGCCGATATCAATAATCGCCTTAACCGATGGGTCAGTCACATGAACTCCCATAGCATGACAGCTTATCTCTGATATATTCTCATCTGCAAACGGTACTTTGTTTCTTCCGTAACCCGTACCAATCAGATATGTAAGCTCCTCTGCGCTGTTTAAACCGTCAACCTGGCTTACAGCCTCGTCAAGTGCATCCTTCGCACTAAGTACAGGATTAATCCTGCTTCTCTTAGTAACCGCAGCTGCGATTTTTCCATTCTCATCTATAATTACGCATTTGGTATATGTACTTCCTGCGTCACAACCACCGAAATATTTCATTCTGCTATCCTTTCCTGCCACGTATGCAGCATACACACTTCTTACCAGCTCTTAGAATCGTCAAAATCCTCAAGTGATGGGTCAAGCGGTTCTTCCCTGAAAACAGTTCTCATATATCTGTTAATCTCCGTTCTCATGTCTCTTCTTGTTCCATCCTCAGGACACATAAGATTGTGCGTTACCCATATTAAATGAATTCCATGTTTTCTCGCTTCTTCCTCAAATAGACCATGATATCCTGACATTGATTTGCAGCCCATATGAACATACATGATTACTATATCAATATTAAACATTTCGCAGAAACGCCAGAGTGCCTCTACACCTGTCTCATAACCGCCGTTAGAGCGGTTTCTCATAATCATGTTCTCATACAGATATGCAAGGTCTAACATTGCCTGGTGCTTATCCTCTGTGTTGACCATCTCTGTAGACACCATACTTAACATATCTGCAATAGTTACAACACCCCAGCAGTTAAGAAGCCAGATTGGGAGTGCCGTATAATATGCAGCCTGAACGCCCCATGTCATGGCTCTGTGGCGGTACTCCTTCGCCGCCATCTCTTTACTCTTATATGCATCAAGTGCCATCTTAGTAAGCTTCTTATCCATATCAAGGAATGCCTGATTTCTTCCACCGGCAGCCTGATATACACCATATCTGTAGAGTGCAAGCGTTACGCCCATAACCTGCGGATAATCTGTCTTGGAAATCTCCATCCACTCTAAGAATTCCTCTGTCTCTGCATTAAACCGCTTCATACTCTTAAAGAATGCATCCCAGTCGAACTTCTCTCCAGTCTGTTCCTCTATGAAATGGATTGCATTGACAACCTCTTCTGCCGCATACTCCTGTACGCTTTCCTGCCTGTGTCTTATTGGCACAGCAAGCTGAAATGTAGGAATCTTAAATGACCTTGCTTCAATCCCGTTACCCATAAGGCTTCCGTCACATGTCGTATTACACTGCACGGCACAGCAGCCTATAAGCGGGAAATCATCAGCCAATGCAACACCAAGCTCAGCTGCCGGCATAGGACAGACATCTGATGGCACACCATACTGGTGTGTAACGTCAACATAATAGCTTACTCCGTCCTGTGACATCATCGAGCTTGTATACACTGCAGGAACTTCCACTGACAACCATGTAAGGTTAGGAAAACCTCCCATCAGGGTACTCATCATATTTTCATCAAAAAGGACAATCTTGCTGTTTAGCTTCTTATCATTGCCGATAGCCGGGTCTGCCTTAAATATCTGTCCAAGCATCCCGCATATATCAGTAACGATAAGTCCCAGTGCCTGATGCGCCATTCTAAGCTGAGTTCCTCTCATGCCCTCGGTATGCCTGTCCATGAAATCAGGCAATGCAAGATAATTAATCATCCAGCGGTATCTGAAGAATCCCTTCATGTTATTAGGTTTTATTATAAATGTAATTAAAGTCTTCCAGTATCCAAGCCACCTTACATAGTCGTACCATGTATCCTTCAATCCGCGCCATTCTCTTCTTCTCTTCGGCTTTTTGCCTGTATAGAATCTGCCGAGTGGCTCGCTTCCTATATTCTTAGACATATTTATAATTTCCTTCCTGCATTGATACGCTTAATCTCAAGGCTCTCAACAAATGCCTGTATTCTTGTTCTTAACTGTCCAGAAGTTCCGACAGCATAAGGTCTGTCAATTGAAAGAACAGGATAGCCGTATTTTTCTTTCATGACATGGAATGCCGAAGCCCTCTCATAGCCCCAGTAATCACAGAATTTAATCTGCTGATATATAAGGCCATCCGCCTTATACTCTTTAGCTATTGCGTCAACATACTCCTGTCTCTCGATAATCTTTTCTGTATTCATGAATCTTGGACACTGTCCCCACTTCATATACTGTCTGCATATCTGTGTAAGAACATCCTCTGTATCGTTAAGAATAATCTCATCTCTTCCCGGAAGTGAACCAAAACAGAATCTGTCAGCCACAACCAGTGCACCTGCCTCCTCAGCAAGCTTTATAAGCTCAGGGTTATCAATCTCTGAACCAACCATTACGACCCTTGCCCTGTAATTACATTTTTTATCAGGTTCACGCGTCTTAAGCTCCTCAAGTGTTTCTTCGAGCTTTTCTATAAGTGCCTCTTTCGGGCAACAGTAGGTTGCAAGACACAGAACCGCGAATTCATACCCAGTAATTCTTGGATTTTCTTCTTTTCTGTAATCACCGATGCTTCTTATAAGCCGGCTTATCTTATTCTGCAATTCTACTGACTTTCTAAGTGCATCATCTGATATGTCTATTCCATATATATTATTAAGCGGTTCAAGCACATGAAGTCTCATCTGCTTAACAAAATGTCTTAACGCCGTCTCATCATTCTTCATCGGAACATCTGAATATTCCACGAAGAATTTTTCTTTCTCTATAAGGTGCTGTCTCTCAATATTCTCTACGCACCTGTTCATCTGCGCACATGCATCCGGCGCAATTATACAGTCAAGAAAGTTAAATCCGCCCTCAATTGCTCTCTCTAATATCGCACGACATCCCTCGCATAGCATACTGCTCATGTAATATGTACCCATCTCAATAGAACCTGTACGGGGTGCACGCAGTCTTACCGAAAAGCTGCCCGGAAGATTAATAAGCGGCTCCGGTATCTGGAAACAGACTGCACCGATTGCAATATCACCTTTTGCCTGCGCCTGCCTTACAAGATCGTTATTAACTTCCTCCAACAGCTTCTCAAAATAATACAGATTAGCTAAATCCTTCACATTTACCTCCTCTTACAATATTCCCATATTAACAAGTGCTTTCTTTGCACCCTCGACAATAATCGCATCATCAGGGAGATTGAATACATTTTCACCAAGCACATCTGCCTGCGCAAGCTTGGAATCGCTCTGTATTACTGAAAGCAGCTCAAGGCCGCCGATATCCATAAGCTTCGCAACCTCCATATCCGGTATTCTGTTAGCGATAACTCCGATTCTGTCATACATTACAAGCTCATCTGCAACTTTCTTGATTGTCTGCACAACCTGGCATCCCTTCTTGCTCGCGTCAGTAACAAGCAGCAGATGTGTTACCTTCTCCATAACTCTTCTGTTAATCTGCTCTATTCCTGCTTCTCCATCAATTACAACATAATCAAACTTATCTGAAAGCATTGTGATAACTTCTTTAAGATATGAATTAATCTTGCAGTAACAGCCTGCTGTCTCAGGTCTTCCTATTGCGATAAATGCATATCCGTCCTGTTCAACAACTGCATCCATTATCTCGTATTTGGCTTCTCCAAGTAACTCCACAGCAGTCTTGGTATCTCCGTCTTCAACATTCTTGATTACTTCTTTTCTTATATCATCTATAGTCTTTTCCACTTCAACATTAAGCACTGTAGAAAGTCCGACCGCAGGGTCAGCGTCAATCGCAAGTATCTTCTTGTCAGGATATGCCTCAACAAGAAGTTTTACAATAACTCCCGCTAAAGAAGTCTTACCAACTCCGCCTTTTCCTGCTACTGCTATAATCTGTGTTTTCTTATCCATTATTGTTCTCCTTAAAATATTTCGAATTTAATTCTTAATTATCAGTATCCAAAAAATGCACCAACGCCATTCACAAGTCCATTGGCAAGCATTTCTAATGTTTCATCACTATGGTCTGAGCTTGCATTCCCAAGTTCCATATCAACTGACGGAACTGTACTGTATGATGTCTGTGTCAGATCTATCGCCATGCTTCCAGAACCATGAATCTTTGCACCTTGTCCACGAAGTCCTTCAACAAGTGATGCCCCAAGTGAATCATGCTGCTGCCAGTGGTCTGCCACAGGACTCATATTCTTAATTGCATCGGGAACTGCTATATAAAAGCATCCCTTATCGTATGAAAGTCCATCACCATCCCAGTGCAATGATATATGACAGTCTGCAACATTGTTACATATTACAGTTCTTGCCACATTATCAAGCTGTACATCTGATGAATCCCTTATCATCAGCACATCATATCCTTCTAACAGAAGTTTATCTCTTAAAATCTCTGCCATCTTAAGTGTTACTTCGCTCTCTGGTGTCCCGTCATAAAATGTCATTCCGCCTGACACCGCCGTTGCTGTCGCAGCGCCAGCCGCCGTACTGCCTCCTGTACTCTTAAGAGAACCATCCGGATGGCACAATGTTCTGACCGCCGAACCTCCTGCCGTTCCATGCCCGGCATTAACTCCGACAACAATGTTCTTTCTCTGACCTGACGCTTTATAAAGAACAGCATAGCCATCACTTATAGCAGAATGGTCCGCATATTCCCATGTTGTATTCATATAAATGTGTTCCAGATTCTCATATACAGGGACTCCGGTATATGGTTCTTTCTGTCTTATATATGGATTCTGCGTCTCCTCCTGCCCTGCATCTGTTTCAATCTGTTCTGTATTCTCTTCAAAATCGCTTTCTGTCTGCTCTGTGCTTTCTGTTTCTGCTGTCTCCTCAGCAGACTGACTGCCTACATCTGAATCCTCGATTCCGCTTCCAGTCATATCCTGACTTGTTTCTTCAATGTCCGATTTATTCAATTCTGATGAAACATCAGTATTATTCTTTTTACAGCCTGACACCATCGTCACAGTAACTATCAGCGACATTATAATAGCTGCATATTTAGCAGCATTTGTCAATCTATTCATCTGTATCCTCCGGCCACACTGAACCTTCATCAAGTCCGTTATCAGTAAGCCATTTATCTTCTACTGTAATATATTTCTTAGCGCCAGCTTCATCAACAAGCATAACAGAAACCCTGGGTGTCTGCCCTTCTGCAAGTTCTTCACACCCATAATCTCCGTCAAATATCTGTTTTATCTTCCACATAACAATCTCCGTTTCAAATACTTAATGTTTTTATTATAAAACATTTTTACAAAATATGCTATAATATATCCATTATGAAAGTACGGCGGACATGATGGTGTAAGCTATGGTGTTGTATGTAACCGGGACGAGACATGTGGTGGATAAGTCCTGTCACTGGCGTAAAAAGTCACATTGGCAAATGCTCCGCCGATTCATTCACTGCTAAGAAATTTGCTAAAGTTGAGGGTGATGATACCGACAGGGTGCTGGTGATAAAGTAATAATAAAATGGACTTTCCCACGGATTTACCGTGCAGAAAGTCCATTTTGCTTTTATTTCAGTTTATCTTACCCCCAGATAAGCTTCTCCCAGAATTCCTTATCCCTGGCATACTTTAATATATCCTCTTCTTTTTCGTTATCGAGGTAATCCATAACCTTGTTGTAATCTGTCGGATTTTTAAAATCAATCTGCCACAAAAGTGTGCCTACTCCGTCCTTAAATTCCTTACATATAATTCCCTGCTCGGTATATGCAGTAACTGTCCACACTTTTTCTCCTGATTCATCATCACATGATGCACTTTCTGTTGCACCTTCTGTCTTGCTTACACCTTCTGTTGTGTCTCCTGTAAGCATAAGCTCCTGAGACTTGCTAAGGCTGTCCTGTGCTTTTTCATTGGCAATAGCTGCTTTATGAAGAATTGTCTGATTCTCTGTTTTCATGTCATATGTCCAACTGTTTTCTTCTATCCATTCTTCATCCTCAGTCTTTACATCCGATGCAAATCCATTGGCTGCTGCACTCTGCGCTGCGCTCGAAGCTGCATTTGCCTTCTGCCCTGCCGGTGCATTAGCTGCTGCCTTAGAAGCTGCTTCATTCTGAACTTCCTTAAGCTTTCTGATTTTATCCTTGATTGCATCAATATTCTGGTCAAAACTGTTTAAAAGCTTTTCCCATTCTTTGTCTGACATATCCCGCCAGTCCTTTTCCTCAAGATCGTCTGCTGTAAGCTCATACTGCTGTTTGAGCATTTCAATGAGATCCGCTACAGAATATCTTTCACCCGTTGCCTCATTTTCAAGTTCAATACCTGAACCAGCCAGTGCAGCATTCCAGTTTTTCTTTTCAGTTAAAGCTTCATCCAGTGAATTGTATGAATATGCCATATCATCTGTCAAATGTTTTAAGGCATTCCAGCTTCCCCATTTGTATGAACCTTCACTGGTTGAATCTGCATACTGGCAATATGCAAACATTTCCACAGCACTTGCATTGGATGGATCTATCTCGGAAAGATTAACATCATAATCCCTGAATTCATTTCCACCCAGTGCAATGCTTACTCTTACAATCGTGTCCTCACTGTCCGGATTAATAATCTGGGTTGCCCTCATTCCGTAGCCGGTATCACCCACATTTAAGAAGCCCATTCCTAATGATTTGTACTGGATATTATTGTCCGGCTTCATAGATTCTTCAAAACCGGTGTCACCTTTGCCAGTTTTGGTTGTTCTGAAACTGTACTCTGAATAAGCACCATACCTCATTTGTATGTTAATATTCATGTATTCTCCTTTCTGCAGCCGCTCAGTCAGTCGCAGCCGCGCCACTTTCCAGAAAGGTCCAAGTGGCAAATTATCATCGCTACTCGCGCAAGCAGCTCATACGCCAGAACTTTGTTCCGGCGTTGTCGCGGTGCTCCTCGAATATGCACAAAAAGCCAGCAGCCCGTGCAAGCACAGCCGCTATCTTTTTATGCATATTCTCATCGCTACTCGCGCAAAAAAGGCACATCCATCCAACAGCTTCAATCCATTGAATAAATGCGCCTTCCATGCCTAATATATATCGACATTATTTCATATATCATTATAGTAATTCAGAATTTCATTCCATATTTTTTCAGGTCAACCCTGCCATTAACAACCTCTATTCCGTCTGCCATAAGAAGTGCCGCCTGCTTTCCGGCTCCTCCAAATGCGAATTCCCCGGCAAGCTCTCCCTTCGAATTAACTACTCTGTAGCACGGAATATGTAACGGATCCGGGTTCTTATGAAGTGCATTGCCAACTGCACGCGCCATCTTTCTGTCGCCTGCAAGCTCTGCAATCTGTCCATATGTTGCAACCTGTCCTCTAGGAATCTTCTTAACAGCTTCATATATCCTCTTGGTCGGGCTGTAAGATACAAGGTCATAGCTTTCCGCAATCATGCGTCTGATATCTTCATCAGGAACAGTTCCATCAAGAATAATAGTATTCCAGTGTTCCTTATTCTGATGCCAGCCCGCAATTACAGAAGAATATGTACTCCTCCACAAATCCCGCCATTCAGGTGAAACTTTCACATTAAGATTAATATATCCGTCACGCTCGTATGTCCATAAAAATGCTTTCTTGCATCCTTTAACTCTTACCAGCTGCCAGTTCTGATCATGAAACGGTGCTTCCTGATAAGTATCTGGAAAAGAAAGTCCATATTCGAGTGCTTCTTCCCTAGTCGTCATATCATCAGTCCTTAATTATATTTGTAAAAGCCTTCGCCAGAAGACATTCCAAGCTTGCCCTCATCAATATATTTCTTAAGGATTGCTTCCATCTTCTTGAAATTATATGGCATCATCATCTTCTTAAGAAGTGGTGAGAAAATTCCCGGAACGCTCTGGTACTGGTGAACAATATTGTAGGCAGTATTAAGTCCTACTGTGTCAAATATCTGGAATGGTCCTTTAGGTGCTCCAGTTCCTCTTGTCCATGCAATATCAATACTTTCAGGATCAGATATTCCTGCTGCGTACAAATCAAGCCCGCTTAAAAGGAATGGAACAAGCATAGAATTAAGCAGATATCCGCTCTTTTCCTTTCTTACAGGAAGTCCGATCATTCGTATGTCGTTGGCAAACTGCATAACCTCGTTAAAATATTTTTCATCAGTCTGTGCCTGTGTCATAATTTCTGCAGTATTATTCTTCCATATAGAATTAGCAAAATGTAATGACAAATATTTGTCTGGTCTGCCAGTATATTTTGCAAACATTGATGGAAGAAGTGTCGATGAATTAGTTACAATCACAGTCTTTTCTGGAAGAAGTGGTGAAAGCTTTTCATAGAAAGCAATCTTATCCTTTTCGTTCTCAGCCATAGACTCAATCACAAGGTCTGCATCAGCAACAGCCTTAGCCATATCAAGTTCAAGCTTAAGATTAGCGTATGCATTTTCAACCTTCTTAAGACACTCTTCCTTGTCAAATGTATCTTCATCCGCAAGTCCTGCACACCACGCATTCTTATCCTCTGCCATCTTCTCAATAGCTTCAATATAAGTCTGCTTAAGATGGTCAATCTTAGGCTGTGTTCTTCCAATAGACCCCTCGCTTCTTAACCAGATAGTTACATTAAATCCACAATATGCTGCCTGAAAAGCAATCTGGCTTCCAAGCACTCCGCCTCCGGCAACAACAACATTTGAATATTTCATACTTATCCCCTTTCTCATGAATACTCACTACGCCATAAGACTTCTAAATGTATCAAGCACATCATTTCGTCCAATCATTATGTCATAATCAGGCTTTTCTGGCTCTCTTCTCAATGCCGGTTCCGGTGGAATAACCGGTTCTTTAGGCATTATTGGTTCTTTAGGCAATGCCAGCCGTGATAATTCGATCCTTACATTCATTATTTCCTTATCCTTCTTGGCTGCTTTTGCCCCAGCCATAAAACCTTCTATAAATCCTTTATCTTCCTGAAGTCTCTTTAACTCATATTCAAGTTTCTGCTTGTTGTCATTATATTCTTTCTTCTTGGCATTCCATTCTTCAATAGCTGCACCATTTACAGCCAGCCACTCATCATGTTCCTTCTGCTTCTCTTCAACATCCTTAACCCACTGCTGTCTGGCTTCCTCAAGATTATCTCTCTCATACTCCCACGAATCATGGTCTTTCTGATATTCTGCTTCACTGTTGGAAAGATTAGCATTTGCCATATCGTCTGCCTTCTTAAATGCATCCTCAAGCTTTGAAAAATATGCTGTTTCCTGCTGTCTGGCTGCCTCTATCTCTTGTTGTTCCTGTTCTGTTACATTCTTTAATATCTCGTCAAGATGCCTGTTTACATTAGCAACAAATTCTTCTATTCCGGCTGCCACCTCAGCATCGGCATTCTGCTTTGCCCTCTTGAAAAGCTCATTATCACTTAATATGTAATGCTCATTATTAGCTGCAATGGCACTCTTTGTATTCTCAACACCTGACTGATAGTTAAAATGTACATCAAACAGATTCGCATACTCTTCTTCTGAGAACAGATTAGCAACAGGATACTTGTCCTTTATCTCCTGACGCCTGTCTCTGATTTCCAGTTCATATGTATTATCTGATGTATTTCCAATTACCTGAAGATACAAATTATCTGCCATTTCTCTTGCATTAGTGCATTCCTGCTGCACAAGAAGCTGTCCCCAGTATGCCTTTGAATTATCAGGTTCTTCATCAAGGACCTGAAAGAAAAGCTTATTGGCTTTTTTCCAGTTCTTATCTGAAATTGCAGAAAATCCTTCATCAAGCAGCTTATTGATATTCACTGGTTCGATGATTTCTATTTCTTCAAGTTCAATCTCTTCCGCTGGTTCAGCCTTTTCTGGTTCTGGTGCTGGCTGGTTAACTGATTCCGGCTTCACCACATTTGCAATCTCAGCCATTATATTATTAAATGTATCATCGTTTCCAAGCTGGCACACCTTCAGACCTGCAAATTCTTTAGGAATATCATATTCATCAACATCTTTATAACATGGAATAAGACATTTGTTCTTATTCTTTTCTGCTATCTCAAGATATCTGTTCCATTCATTCTTAACCCAGACATCGTTATAATCATCATATGATGTACCAAGTGCAAGCATAACATTTGCTGAATTAAGAGCTGAATATATGTATGGTTCACATTCTGATCGCTTTTTTCCTTTAAGTGCGGCTTCTGATAAAAATACCCTGTATCCGGCTGATGTCAGCTTGTTATATAAATGTCCTGCTATTTCACTAACAGCCGTCTTATCTCCATTATCATCTTTTGCCCTGTAGCTTATATATATATCGTATGGCTGTTCACTTTCAGCAATCTGAATATATTTCTTACGATTTTCCTCTATGATCTTCGCTTCTTCCCTGAATATTGCTCTTGACTCTGAATCTGAATTCTCCATAACAAGTTCAAAATCTTCATCATCCATTACACTATCATAAGAGATTCTGTGACAAACAGGTACCTTTTTTCCACTCGCATTATCCGCATATTCAATACCATATTTGCAAAGGACTAATCCCCAGTATCCTTCTGCTTCCTCTGGGTAACTGTCAGTTATTGTATTATATATTCCTGCTGCTTTATCAAAATCGCAGTTAAAACGCAGTCTCCCGGCACGCTCAAACAGCTTAAGTTCTTTATCGTCCTCTATATCCGGAACTGTCTGGCTCGTTCCACATTTTTCGCATTTACAGACAGTAATCGAATCCTCTATCTCCAGATTACTTCCGCACATTTTGCACTTTAAGGCCCCCATTTGCATTCTCCTTATCATTAACGTATTTCACTTAATCGCGCATATAATACAATACTATTAAAGCCGTATAGAATATTATAGTATTTAGTTATTGGGGTGTCAATTTCGGATTTCGTTTCAGGCAGCCATGTAAATTCATCAATTCCTAGTACATCGTTTTCGAAATAACTACTCCATCCTCTGACTAAAGTGCTGTGTAAGTTTATTATTAATTTTCTCAGTCAGACAAAAAAGTTTATTAAATCTCATTATGGTTCAATCGACTTTTTAACTCCAAAATATCATGCTTTATTTGTTCAATGACTATCTTAAATTCCTCATCGCTTTTCCCAGTTGGATCTTCAAGTCCCCAATTATCATCAAATGGTCTGCCTATAAATGGACACCCTACATTGCATCCCATTGATATTGCAATATCCGGTTCTGGAATATCACTAACCAGCTTACTGAACTGTCCTTCTGCTTCCATATCTATATTATATAATTCCTTCATAATACGGACAGCATCCTGATTAATCCGTGGTTTTGTTTCTGTCCCCGCCGAATAACTTTGAAACACATCTGATGCCATATGTCTTCCAAAAGCCTCAGCAATCTGACTTCGGCAGGAATTATGGACACAAATAAAAGCTACTTTTATCTTACTCATAAAATGGACACCTCTCCTTTATACATTGCTCATTAAAATCTGTGAATCCGCATTGCATTTGTTCGTATTGCAATGTTACTCCATAATGAGCATTTACATAATCAATACCATTCTTAAATGCTATCATTGCATCTCTCTTACAGCATCTTGGTCCGTTTATGGTTCCTAATTCTCCAATTGCTTTCGAGGTAAACTGCATATGATTTCCCCATGTTCCATCCGTTGAAAGCGGACCTGTTCCGTCGATGATTGCTAGTGCAGCACCTATAGATGTGATTGCTCCGCATATTCCCCATAAACCGCACATTGCCCCCGGCATCCTAAGGCCCTCTGCCATAAGCCTGTCCAACGCCTGTTCTAAGTCTATCTCTCCACCTGCGTTTTTGTAGGCTACAAGCAAACTTGCACCATCTAATATATGGTGTTCCGGTCCATGAATACTGACATTGAAACGGATGAATAAAAGACCAATTTTTTAGGCAGGATAAGACACCGCAGACACATTTAATGTCTGCGGCGGAAGTAATTCAATATGTTTAGCGGATTACAGTTTGTAATCAACATCAGGGTTTATGGTGAGTGCAACACCGGTTTCAAATGTACCGTTACCGTTTTCGGCAAAAAGTGAAAATAATGTTCCTGTAAAAGTCATTGTACGTGTACCCTCCGTGCTGAGTCCGGCATTAAGTCCTGAACCGATTTCATGGCAGGCAATTTTTGCATCAAGATTCGTTGTATCAGCAAGGGCATAAGAAAAAGTATATTTTTCACGGTCAGTATCTATTTTTACAAGAAGATTGAGATTTTCATCTTCTTTAGATATAGGAATATGTGCAAGTTCTGCACCCATGTCGTGTATATGTTTATAAAATCCGACATATTTTCCGCTTTCATCGCTGCCAACATATATTTCATAGTGATAATCGTTGTTATAATAGGCAGCAACACCAAATCGTTTTGCTGTACTGTCTTTTATTTTTAATACAGCTTTAAGTGATGTTGTAAATTCCGGCTGCTTAAATGAAAGAACAGTCGGGGATTTACCTGGTTCATTCAATGTGATATCAGTACCTCTAAGCGTGAGACATCCGTTTTTACTGTCATAAATATAATGAGACATATCAGGATTTCTTGTGAACTGCAGGCGTTTGTCAATGGCATCGCGGTGGAAGTCAATATTGACGCTATGGTCTGCATGTAAAAATGGCCTGCCTGTTGCATCGTCTGTTATTGTATTAGCAATTGTCTCCGGCTCGTTCATGCCCGGAAGAGGTGCATCCATTACAAGTTCAATAGTCCCATTTCCGTTGTATCCGACAACAGGCCATCCGTCTTCATTCCATGTGACAGGTGCAAGAAAGGTTTCACGACCGAGATTGTGAAGAAGTGCATGGCTGAAGCGTCTTATTCCGAGGAATACAAGCCACCAGTTTCCGTTTGCATCTTCAACAAGGTCAGCATGTCCCGTAGCCTGAATTTCGGATTTTTTATACTCTTTATGAGAAATAATAGGATTGTGTGGACATGGTGTATAAGGACCGAATACATTTTTTGAACGCTGTATTGTTTCGCGGTGAGCATATTCTGTTCCGCCTTCCGCAATCATCAGGTAATACCAGCCGTCTTTTTTGTAGATATGTGGACCTTCTGCACATTGACCGCCGCAACCAGTGCTTATAAGGTGTTTGTCGGAAAGAATTTCGCCTGTCATTGGATTAATTTTAAATGCAACAATACCTCTTACACCGTCAAGATTACCGGTTGAACAGTAATAACAGCAGTCATCATCATCCCAGAAAAGTGATGGGTCTATACCACCTTGGTCAATCCATGCAGGGTCGGACCATTCTTTGTTTATATTGTCTGTATGGACAACAAAGTTTCCTTTATCGGTAACATTAGTTGTTATCATATAAAACATTCCTTTGTGGTGCCTTATTGTAGGTGCATATATACCACCGGAATTTCGGCAGCCTTCAAGTTCAAGCTGCGAACGTCTGTTAAGGCAGTATCCGGTAAGTTCCCAGTTTACAAGATTGCGGCTGTGATATATTGGTACACCGGGGAAGAATTCAAATGTAGAATTAACAAGATAAAAATCATCGCCAACGCGGCAGATGCTTGGGTCGGGATTGTATCCCGGAATAACAGGGTTTTTAAAAAGCATAATCTTATCACCTCAGAAAAAATATTGCATATAAAATAAAAATTAAAGTGCAGTTATATAAAATTCATTTAATAATTTATCTATAGAATATATTTATTAAAAGATAAATTCAAGGTAAAAGTGTGTCACAAATTATTTAATTTACAGAAAAACTTTTGACAAATCTGACACATAAATTTTGTATGTAACGTATATGGCGCTTGTTTTTAATCAGAAATAATTTAATATATGAAGTGCATGGCGGCAAAGTAGTTTACTTGAAATATGCCTCCTTCTTCCATGAGATTACAGCAAACGTAGTAGTAATGTCTGTCAAAAGGCTTTTACATATTAGATAAAAGCATGTAAAATTTCTTTTACATAGCTTAATTGCGGTCTATTTAGCTTGTTTCTTGACTACTCAGGAAAAATATTTCTACCCTCGCCCCACCTGTATTTTCAGAATTTGAAAGTTTAATACCTCCACCATATTTTTCAGCCACGGTTTTTGCAAAAAATAGTCCCATCCCATAATGGGCTTCGCCATTTCTACTTGTGTCATCCATAAAAAACTGCTCTGTGCCATGCAATAATGCTTCTTTTGTAAATCCTGATCCGCTATCCTCCACAATGAATGTCAGCCGGCCATCCTGCTCCTTTGCGTCAATATAAATGATTCCATTTTCTTTTGTATGCTCCACTGCATTCTGAATCATATTCATTACGGCCCGGAACATTGGATCATAAGCAATCGTTACCTTTTTATCACTTTGTCCCGCCTTCCAATCTATTTTCTGGTGATAGATTTCTACCAGTCTGAGTGCCTGTTCCTTTATATCTGCGAAAAAATCTTCTAACCTCACCGTTGTATAGGTAACATCACTGCAATTCCATGATTTTGTGACATCTATCAACTGTTTTACATAACTTTGTATCTGTGTTGTGCCGTTCAAAACATAAGTGATATTATTCCTCTGTTCTGTGGTCAGTTCAGTCTCTGAAAGTAGTTCTGCATTTCCCCGTACAATCGTAAGAGGTGTTTTAATATCATGCGCCAAAGCAGACATCTGTTGTTTCTTTTCCTGCTCTGTTTTCCACTGCTTTTCTAAAGATTCTCGCAATGCATCTCGCATATCATCGATTGCCGATAAACAGTCATCAAACTCTTTGATACCGGAACAGGATGTCTCATATTCCAGATTTTGATCCTTTATTTGTCCGATTGCGTCTAATACAGGCTGCATCTGCTTTTTGATTCTTTTTCCAAAACGTATGGACGGAATGATGATAATCGCTACCGCTCCAATCACAGACATAATACTCATCACATTCTGTGGTCCTATAAAATGCTCCCTCAAAAAAGCTGAATGATATTGAGGTGTCAGGCGATATTGCAATACAACATATTCATTTTCCCTTACAATTACTTTATAAAAATATTTCCCGGATGCGTTTCCGTACTTTGCAACATTCCATGCTATCTGTTCGTATTGTTCTGACAGATCTCCACCTATTTTCTCTCCATTCTCTGAAAAGATTACATAATCACAAGGTGCGGGAATCATCTCAGCAGTCACTTTATCTGCACATAGAATCGTATCATATGCTTCATTAATCTTTTGCTCTGCATAATTTGCCGGATAAATACAGCCCACACTAATCAAAAGGGACAGCAGCAGCCAAGCAACAATCACCAAACCTACTAATGATCCAAGCATGACCAGTACATATCTCATAAAAATCCAGCTGAGTGCATTGCTTCTCTTTACTCTTCCCATTTATATCCAATCCCCCAGACTGTTTTTATTGGCATATAATCATAATCCGCAAATTTTGCTCTTATATTTTTGATATGCGTGATTATAGTACTGTCATTACTCTCATTGTCAAAGCCAAAGACCGCTTCCAATATCTGTTCCTTCGAGAAAACCTGTCCTCTGTTTTTAGCCAGAAATTCACAGATTTCGTACTCTGCTTTCGTAAACGGAAGTTCTTTATCATCCATCAACAGTTTCTTTTGAGACATCTGAATGCAGACTCTCCCTAAAACCATCCGGACAGAATGTTCCCTGTGCTCTCTCCGTAGATGCGCGTTGATCCTTGCCCGAAGTTCCATCACTCCAAATGGCTTTGAAATATAATCATCTGCTCCTAAAGAAAGTCCGTTTACCAGACTGTTTTCCTCCGTTTTTGCCGTAAGAAACAAAATCGGACAATCCACAAGTGCCCTGATTCTTTTGCATAATTCAAAGCCGTCCATTCCAGGCATCATAATGTCAAGTAAAATCAGGTCATAACGATGTAATTCTTCCATATTAAGTTTCAGCGGATTACTTACTTTGGTAACCAGATGTCCATCCTTATTCAAAATGCTTTCTATCATTTCCAGAATTGCCGGTTCATCATCAACTGCCAGTATTTTTGCCATAGTTTCCCTCGATTCTATTCCGATATTCTATTTCCTTCCCAGTGGTTTACCCACCAAAAATAGTATACCATACTAATCCCTGTAAATATTAAGCAACCTGGTATGAATGACAACCATTCACCTACACTAGTTTCTCCCAATACAGATTGCAGATAAGTATATGGTACTCTACCCGTCCAGCAGACAAATACATATTTCCACACATAATCTCCAAGTCCGGTAAGCATCAATGCACTAATTAGTCCTGATATAATCCCTGCTCCAATGGATACCCCTTTTCCAAACTGAAAAGCCAGAATCAGCTGCCACAGATAAAGTGGAACACTGCTTCCCCACAGCAGCAATGCTGCAAATATACATCCTTTCATGATTTCGATATCGCTTGATGCGATTCTTCCAAATCCAATTCCGAATATGATTGCTGTCAATAGGATAGAGCACAGACACAAAACCAGTAGCATCAACAGTTTCGATAAAAATGCTGCAGGTTTATCCGGTAAAGACAACAGATTTTGAAAATCACCTGCATTTTGTTCCTGTTCCATCACACTTGCTGTAAAAATTCCAATAAGTACCGGAAGTCCTGCTCCTATTGCCTGATAAAATGCAATCACTTTCATATTTTCATTCCATGGTGAAAAAAAGTAATATATTAAAAATATAACGCTGGTTATAATCGGAATCAGTAAGTGTGCCAGAATCACAGATGTTCCTTTCATCTTTCGCAAGTCTGCATTAAGAGATCTTCCAATCATCTTATTTCACCTCTCTTCTCTCAAACCATTTCAAAAACAGAACCGTTACAAAAACAAACCAGATGATTGAGAGACACATTCCCGGAACAATGACTCCCGTATCCAAAAGAGGATTCCCTGCTTCTGCGGCAAGTCCATTTGGTAAAACATGAAGCAACGGGCACATCATTCGCATAGGGATTGCAGAAACAAGTACATACCAGATTCTGGTTTGTGATATTACCACACCGCTGACGGTAATAAATAGGCAGACGAACAGGTTTACAATCATTCCAAATCGTTCACTTAAAAATAAAGCTACCGGAATCTCCCATAACTCAGAAACCGTCAGAAACAATACTGCAATCAACGCTCCTCCAACTGGAACATGTGTCGTTAGAAGAAAGCCTCCAAGCGTTGCTCCTGCAAACACAATCACATTAGAAAACAAAATCATGTACCCAATATAAATAATTTTCCCCAGCAACAATTTTCTTCTGTCTGTGGGAATAGTCATTAAATGATAGTATTTTATCTTTTTCTCCTGCGCCACAGAAAGATAACAAAATAGAGCAATCATCCCCGGCAGCAAAAGTGTATACCACCAGTTCCAAACACTTTCTGCATAAGCATTTGTCATCCCAAGAGTAAATATAAATGCCATGACAAATGTAAGAAGAGGAAATCCCCAGATAAACTTTTTTCGCATGGTTCTTTTGGCTTTTTGATGTTCTGCTTTTATAATATTAACCATGGATTTCACCTGCTTTCTGGTTTTTTCTTACCACATTCATAAACAAATCTTCAAGATTATCTCCCTGCTTTAATGCTCCTTCGTATCCTAAGATTCCACATGAAATAATCCCGACTTTATCTGCAAGTAACTGTACCTCTGAGAGAATATGACTGGAGAGAATTACAGTGATTCCCTGTTCCGGAAAAGACCGGATCAGCTCTCGTAATTCCTCGATGCCTATTGGATCTAATCCATTCGTAGGTTCATCCAATATCAAAAGTTCCGGTGCTCCAAGCAATGCCATTGCAATGCCTAGTCTTTGCTTCATCCCCAAAGAAAACTGTCCTGCTTTCTTCTTTCCGGTGTTTGTAAGTGATACAATCTGCAAGACCTCATCAATTCTGTTTTCATCTGTACCAAGCAATAATTGTCTTACCTTCAAATTCTCTCTGGCGGAAAGATTTTCATAAATAGGCGGATTTTCAATTAACGCTCCTATTTTTGATAAATCTTTCCTATCCAAAAGTTTTCCATCAAAGTAAATCTTTCCTGCAGTTGGTTTCATCATACCGGTCAGCATTTTCAATGTGGTAGATTTACCAGCGCCATTCGGTCCAAGCAGTCCATAAATCTGTCCCTTTTCGATATTAAGTGAAACATTATTTACCGCTTTCTGTTTTCTAAAATATTTACATAGATTTTGTGTCTGTAACATCATTTCCATCTTTACTATCCTTCCTTCTATATTTCATTTCTTACTGAAATATAACCTAACAGAAAAAAATAAAGATTTGATGAAGATTTATTCCCGTATGGAATAAACCATCAATTGAATATCACCTACTTATAAAACTCAGAATCTGTAATATGAAAAGTTTCAAGATACTTATCCAATATTTCTGTATTAACAAGTACAAGCTGACCAATTTTATAAGCCTATATTAAGAAATTACAAAACGATAAAGACGGAATTTTCCTTATCTCACTCAATGAAAAGTATGCACCTATCAAGGTTAGTGAAAATGACCGCTTAGACATATTTGGAAAAGTTCTTGGAAAATCTGATGCTTCTGCTATTACAGGACATTGCCGATAAAATTGCAAGTCCTTTTTATCGGACACATTATTTTGCATAATGACAATAAGAAAATATCTATAGAACTGAAAGAAGGGATTTTTATGGCCGTTACCAATAATATCAGAGAAATCCGGGAGCAGCGTGGCATTTACCAGAACGACCTTGCCGCTGCTATCGGATACAGCACCAAAACTGTCGACAGGATAGAGCGTGGGGACAGTACCCCATCTGCCGAATTTATGCTGCAGATATCAAAGTACTTTAATATGCTGGTGGAAGATGTATTCCATGTGGAAGATTGAGTCGGAGCAGCAATTTTTTTGATTCTCCTCGTATGCCTTGTAATTCTTTTTGCGTGTTTCTGCTACTCTCATTCTGACACAGATAGAAGATGCCATATCCAAGAAGCCCCGCCACAGAAAAAACAAATATCACCGCTAATAAAAGTTGCAGAGTCAGGCATTTCCATTTCCATTCCCATACACGCCTTCTGCTTTGATTCCGTCTGTGTCTTTTCTTTCGCCTCTTCCGCAGCGTACACTCCCTGTTGTGTTTTCTTTGAAGAAAAGACGGACATACATGCCCGCCTTCTCCATGGTTATTTTCTCGTTTTATTTTTTAACTATCGTTTCTATGAATTCAAATTTTCTCTGCGTTTCTTTACGGTAATAATCAATCCCGTTCCGGAAAGAATTGATAGTATAAACAGCCATACACTCGGTGTGTTGTCTCCGGTTTTAGGTGCAGTCACATCCTTCTTATCAGTTCCACTCGATGGCTTGTCATCAGAGGAATTGCTATTGTTATTACTGTTATCAGAGATATTTGCTTTGGTGGTAAATGTGGTGCTTGCAGAACCATCCGTCCAAAGGATTTCAACTGTATGGTTTCCTGCCGAAAGTGTATTCAGGTAGGAAGCTTTCAGTGTGATAATGGTAGAGCCTTCCTTTGCAGTGTAGTTGCTCTTGTCTATCAAATTTCCGTCCACCTTAACTCCGGTAAACTTGGAGAAGTCTCCGTTACCCCGGATGGTGATATTACCATCACTGTCATGCGTCCAACTACTGTTTGCTCCATCAATAATCTGATAGGTGTTATTCGGTGTGTCAGGATTATCGGAACCGCCCGCATCCTGTACGGTCAATGTTGCAGAATTACTCTCTACGTTTCCTGCGCTGTTTGAAACAACACACTTATACTTAAATCCGTTGCAGCTTATATTGACTGTGGATGTGGTATAGCTCGTTGCCGTTGCACCGTCAATGTTTACCCATCCTTTCCCATCATTTCTGTATATCTGCCACTGATAGGTAAGATCTGTACCGCTTGCTGCTATGGTAAAGGACGCAGTCTCACCTACCTTCACTGTCGCATTTCCAGGCTGTGTGGTTATGCTTGGTGCAATCACATCCGGCACATCCGGTGTCTGGCTTTCCTGTTTAAAGGTAACTTCTATGGTGTGATCAGTATTCACATCACTAAAGGTGTAGCTTGTGGTTGCTGTCACTTCCGAACCATCCACCTTTACGTCCGCAATATAATATCCTTCGTTCGCCTTGATTGTATATGTAAGCTGACCTGCGGCAGATACCGTTGTCGTGCCACCGGGAGAGATTGTTCCACCGATACCTGCCGTTGCGGTAATCTTGTAGCTTGCTGTACCGCTCGGAGGCGTTATCGGCGCTGTATCCGCCGTAAAACTCCAACTTCCACGGAATACCACGGTTGTGCCGTTTAGGTTGCCGGCATCCCAGCCCGAAAAAGCCCATGTGCCGTTTTTACCATCCTTTTGTGCCTGAATGCGTGTTGTGGAGGTATATTTCTTATCCACAGCCGCCTTCGCCTGTTGCACACTCGAATAGGAGCTGCTATTTAGCGGCAGCGTTGCGCCTGTCGGGAATACAGAGCCCCAATTGTATTGCACCGTATAATTTTTTGTCACCGGCGGCTCGGGGCGTTCCTCAGACCTTTTATAAATATAACGAATCGTCATACCACTGTTCGGGACAGCATTTTCCATCCCCTCCGCTTTAACAAAAGTGTAGCCGTGCAGTTCCTGCGGCGGCTGCCAATCAACCTTTTTGCCTACCGGAACAGTAAAGGTAGTCGGCATGGTGTTTGGAACATCTGTGCCATCCTCCAGCTGATATTGGATGGTGACATTGACATAGCGCTGCTGCTCCGTATCATCATCAGCCAATACCTCGCCTGTCGCATGATCTACAATCTCAAAGCCGATGGTATCGCCGGATTGCAGAATGGCATTCTCCGGAATCGTGTAAACCAGAGAGCAGTTGACAAGGCCGGAATTAAAGTCGCTGCCCTCGTAATCCAACGCACCCTTTGTCCAGAATTTGCTTTTCTCTTTCCAAACAGGGATGTCAAACTCCTGCGTAGTGAAAACCTGCTCCCCATCTGTCGTGACCGCTTTTTCGCCGTTGGAATGTTCCACCCACAGGCGCAGGGTCACAGTCTTCGCTTGGGTATTCGAAAGATTTTGTATAATGGTGCGCAGCTCAACCTGCTGCCCCTTCATGCTGCTATAATCAAAGCTGTTTTTACTGCCGCCGCTTAATAGACGGCTATTCCTGTCATTTTGATAGCTCGCATATGCGGAGGAATTCGCTGCCTCAAAGGCAGAAGGATCTTTTGTGGGATTTCTGTAACCGCCGATATACTTTTTCACCTCAGGAACAGCCACATAAAGCGCAGGGGGATTTGTAATGAGCTGACTCATGACCTTTATGCCCTGTAGCTTGCACACATCGCAAAAATCATTCTGAAAGGTCTCTCGCATCAGACAATCCCTGCTGGAATTATAGGTATAAGGATAGTAGTCAAGATGCGGGCAGGTATAGGTATTACGGAAGCCAAGCAGCTGCTTCCACTTCACTTTCGTGGGATCTTTTGTTGCAGTCATATTCAGTGATGTAGTGTAATTCCACTCATCTACAGGAACAGTGCTATAATTATATTCATCTCCCAGATGGAACAGACCGTGTCCCAGTTCATGCCGCTGGGTAAACGCAGAATATGCGTTTCTCGCTGACGCAACAATATAGTGAATACCATATTGTTTATTATCATGAGAGCCACCGAAATACTCACCGCTATTCGCCAACACAACGAATTGGTTGATATTTTCATACACATAATCATACTGTCTATAATTATGATCCATCGTGTTTTCGTTTGGATGCGTTTCATTAGGAATATGTGCGTCATGAATCTTCTCGATAAACGCAGGGCCTATGATGCGCTCCAAAACATGGTTGCGCCAGTTCCCTTTGTTAGTAGAAATTCCTCCTTTGGCGGTCGCAGCAAAAAATGTGCTGGTACCGCCATAGCCATCCACCGATGCCGTGCAGAGTGCATAGACATTAAAGCGATCCGCCATGCTGCGATATGGCTCTATCTGCAATACCTCCCCCCACAGCTTTTTTACATCCTCGACAAACTGCTTTTGCTGGCTTTTGGTGTAGCCCTCGGCGCAGTACACAATCACCATGTTCTCCTTATCGCTGCGAGGCTTCTGGATTGTATACACCGGTACGGTTACATTTGCATATGCAGGATCCTCAGTGTAGAGGGTACTCATCTCCAGCTGTAGATACTCATCCGTGTTCACATTCCAGTCACCATTCACATCCTCTCGCACAGCGCCGGATATGCCAATGCTGTCATCCGGCGCATCCGGTGCGGAAACAACATAGGGGTCCTGTGCGCTCTGTCCTGTGCCGGATGATACGGTGTAATTTTCCGTATTCAGATAGAAGGCAGGACGAACGCCGTAATATCCCTTATAGGGTGCGTCACGCAAAATATTCCCTTGAGGGGTCACAAATCGCATATCATGGTTACAGGTTGTAATCGGTGTACGCAGCCAATAGTTCCATGCTACACCGCTTCTGTTTTTTGCGATATGGTAGCCGTTCAGGTTATCATTAACCGTTTTGAGCTGCTGAACATCCAGCAGAAAAACTCTATCCCAAATATATTCATAATGGGCACTGTCATACCCATCCGCTACCGTATCAATTGTGGTGTTATAGGGAAGATCAACACCGGCTGCGTCGATATAACCTGCCGTATACTCCGGATGGGAAACGATAGAACGCTGCTTCACCGTTCGAATCGCTCCCAGCTCATCCGAACGAAAGCTGCGAAGGAAGCCCTCCTTTTGGTCATATGCTGCCGTTTTAGGATAGACAGAATCCTCTGTTGGCGGATTTCCGCAAAGCCATTTCACTTTTCCTGCTTCAGCGTTGGAATTGAGCCAAGAACGTATGTTGCTGTCTCTCCAGTGGTTAGAACCAAAATTATCTCTCCAGCTATTGCGCCGGTGCGAGCCTGTTTCGGCATTTTTGTTGGTTTTTGCATCATAGGGCATGTAATCACACAATACTCTATCCGAAAGCATCAATGGCCCATTGCTATCCTTCGCTACACAACGCCACACAATTGGCACTCCCCCATAAGTACCCATCTGAATGTAGTCACCAATTTCGATGGTTGGCTTGTTATCTGCCTCGATGGTTGGCTTGTTATCTGCCGCCCTAACCTGCAAAGGGCATAGCACCAAAATTACCGCAAGCAGCAGAGATACCGTTCGTTTGCCATATTTATGTTTGATAATATTCATAAAGTCCTCCTTTTGTCATTCTCTCCTGAGCGTCATTCACGGTCAGTAGGCTTCTACCCCCCATTTTTGACATATGTCAATTTATACAATTGCTGCATCATCGATATTCACCTCATTTCTACTTGAGTTATTGCAAAAAATAGGTCTTTCTGCGATAACCCCTTGTGCCAAATGCTGAAACACCTTCATAAAGATGTAATAGCTTATTTATTTTAGAAAAGTATCCGACAAAAAACTCTACACTTCCGACAAAAAATATATATATTTCTCAAACCATATCATGGCGATGTACATTTGTCAATGATGTGACACCTCAAGATCACCACAGTCCTGATACTTCTTATACATGTCATTGATATAAATCGTAGGCGAAATATTCCTGCCTTCCTCTCGTAAGATGATGCCATCAAGAGTCACATTCACCTTTTCCACGGGTTCTGCCACAAGCTCCATTCCTTTGAACTTCTCAGGCATATAATCCATAAACTTTTCTTTTACTACTTCCTTAAAAATCTCGTAATTCATCATATTACGGTTCCTCCTTAATCTAAAAAAGCAGGGAACATAAGTCACTGGCTTACATTCCCCGCAAGGTTAATTGTTACTGTTTATTCTTTTTCTTTCTTCCACGAAGTCCTACTCCAACACCTGTAATAAGTGCAAGTGCACCAATTCCAAGATAAAGAAGCGGATTTGCATTGTCGCCTGTCTGTGGAAGCTTAGGCTCTGTCGGTACATTGATAAGCTTAAGAGTTGTTACAACAACATCCGGTGCATTGTCATCGTATCGAAGAGTTACATCGTGAGCTGTCTCATCGAGGATATATCCGTCAGCTGCTTTTGTCTCAACTACTGTATAATGGATATCTTCCTTGAATGATCCATCCTCGTTGTAAGTACAGATAGGAAGCTCCTTGCTCTCTGCATGACCATTCTTGTCAGTAGTGAGTGTGTCAAGCACCTTTCCGTCCTTATCTCTTACTTCAAATACAACACCATCGATCGGCTTTCCGGTTACTTTGTCAGTTTTCTCAATGACAATCTTTCCGACTGCCTGCTCGTCCTTCATGGATACCTTCTGGATTTCTGCTGTCTCCTTTACTTCAAAGGTTACATCACTTGCCACCTTATATCCATATGGTGCAGATTCCTCTCTGAGTGTGTACTTTCCGACAGGAAGTCTCTCAATCATATGAGTCTTTCCTGCTTCTGATGTCCAGCTCTCAACAAGCTTTCCATCAGCATCAATAACTGAAAGCTTTGCTCCAGGTAATTCTTTCTCGCCTGTGATATCAGTCTTTGAAATCTCTACCTTAATCGGTGCATTTTCAAATGCTGCCTCAAACTCGATAACCTTTACCTTATCTCCCTGATATGAAGCATCCACATCAAAAATCTTATCAGACTTCACATAGCCCTTTGGTGCCTCAATCTCTTTGACATAATACTGTCCAAGTGGAAGGTCAGAGGTAAATGCTGCCTTTCCGTCCTTGCCTGTTACTGTTCTCTCAATCTGTGTATCAGCTTTTACGATTACCTTGCCATCTTTGTTCACGATATCTTCTTTCGCAAATAAGCCGAATACTGCTCCTTCAAGTGCTTCCTTAGTCTCTGAATCAGTCTTGGTTACAGTAATCTGCACTTTCTGACGCTCATTTGTCACATCCATTCCTGCAAATACAAACTTTTTGTTCTGGTCGATATAAGAAAGGTCTGCCTCAATCGGTGTATCATCTAATACAAATCCATCAATTGTCTTTGTCTCAACAAGATAATACTTGCCAAGTGGAAGGTCATCAATTCTTGCGATACCCTTATCATTTGTCACGATGGTTGCCACCTTGTCTCCTGCCTTATGATATACAGTATCAAGTCCGTCGGCACTTACGATATCCTCTTTTGCATATACATCAAAAGTTACTCCTGCAAGGCTGTCCTTGAAGAAATTGAAGATAAAGTCGTACCAGTAACCCTTCATAAGAGTAGTATCTGTTACAAATTCGCCGTCCTTATTGATGACAATGGAACCTGTACTAATATGATAGCTGTGACTTTCATCTTCCAGGTACATGCCCCGTAAATTTACTACCTACAGATACCCTGCAGTGCAAACTACTTTGCAAATCTGTAACTGATTATTAAATTGTTCATCCCAAGTTTTTCTTGGAATGTCCATATATTACATTAGTTTCTATAATGCCGAAAGTGACAATCACGGGTCTTTTTTATCAAAACAGGTACTATTGTGGCCTTTTTTATCTTCGCCTGACAATTTATTCCAAATATGTTTGGGCAATGGTCTTGTTGGTTCCTTAAATTTCTCCAAATACATTTCAAAAATATCTGTATTAATCAATGCTGAATTTCCAACCTTATATACTGCCCCTGCTTCTGAAGCCAAAACCATAATCCTTGATTTACTTATGCCATAAATAATGGCTCCTTCAGTAGCATTTACATATTTTTTCATAATGTCTTTTGTATCTGAATAGAACTTATATGAGTTACTCATTCAATTCACCTTCTTCCTGTCCGTATAACGGCTCTTTCAAAGGTCTTACAGGTTGTCTGAATTGCTCCATATAATTATCAAATATTTCTAAATTAATTAGCACAGTCCCCCCTGTTCCCTCATTTATTTTATATGTTGCACCTGCTGCTCTAGCCAACTCGATAAATCTATGTCTGCCAATACTGTATATAATTGAAGCTTCTCCAATTCTCGCAAACTTTTTAATTATCTGTTTATTTGTTCCAGGCACTTTGTATATGTGTTTCATAAACTCATCAAACCTTTCCTTTTTTACTAAATGAATACGGGTAAGCTTGTATAAAGAACCTGCCGCCTTAGCAATATATTCAGTTTCTTCAACACTTAATCCATATTCCTGAGCTACCGCTTCGACCCTTATGTATCTTTTTATTACCTCTGCACCATGTAGGTAAGCCCTAACATCTGGCTGTAATTGTGTTACCATCCTTTTCACCTACTTATAAAATTCATCATCAACTATGTGGAATGTCTCAATGTACTCATCAAATATCTTCAAATTCACAAGTACTAACTGACCTAACTTATAGATTGCCTTGGCGTCCTTAGCCATTTGCATAAACTTTGATACGCTCATATGATACATTTCTGCTCCTTCGCTATACCTTACAAATTTTGTATTACCATTCTTCTTAAATTCCTGATATGTCTTTGTGTGCTCCATATTAATCTCCTTTCGCTATTTCAGTTGCTCCTATAACGCAAAAAGAGGACATCTTCTAAATTTCTTTAGAAAATGTCCTCTAAGTAATACAATCTTTAATTTTTCAGACTAAGCAATCTGTACTAACCTGTACTAATCTTTTTTTGACTATGCCAAAAATTGGTCAAATCTTGGTCAAAACCCCTTGACCAACTATATATTTTAGTACATCCAAGTGCTGAAACCCTTGATTTTCCTGCATTCTTACTTATCAATAGACTTCATTGTCGGGAAGAGCAGAACATCTCTAATTGCAGGTGAATCTGTAAGCAGCATAACAAGTCTGTCAATACCGTAACCGATACCGCCTGTTGGTGGCATACCTACTGCAAGTGCGTTAAGGAAGTCCTCATCTGTGTGCTGTGCTTCCTCGTCGCCGTTCTCTGCGTTCTTATCCTGCTGTGCGAAACGCTCTCTCTGGTCGATTGGGTCGTTAAGCTCTGAGTATGCATTACACATTTCCCATGTGTTAATGAAAAGCTCGAAACGTTCAACCTTCTCTGGATCAGATGGCTTCTTCTTAGTAAGTGGAGATATTGCAAGAGGATGATCCATAATGAATGTAGGCTGGATTAAATTCTCCTCGCAGTACTCCTCAAAGAAGAGATTGATGATGTCGCCCTTAGTGTGACGCTCCTCGAACTCAATTCCTCTCTCCTTAGCAAGAGCCTTAGCTTCTTCGTCAGTCTTAATTGTATCAAAATCAACACCGGCGTATTCCTTAATTGCGTCATTCATAGTAAGTCTTCTGAATGGCTTTCCAAGGTCAATCTCAGTGCCGTTGTAAGTAATCTTAGTTGTACCGCATACAGTCTCGGCAAGGTGTCTGAACATGCTCTCAGTAAGTTCCATCATTCCTTCGTAATCTGTGTATGCCTGGTAAAGTTCCATAAGTGTGAACTCAGGGTTGTGTCTTGTATCAACACCCTCGTTACGGTATACTCGTCCGATTTCGTAAACTCTCTCAAGACCACCAACGATAAGTCTCTTAAGATAAAGCTCTAATGAAATACGAAGCTTAACGTCCTCGTCAAGTGCGTTGTAATGAGTCTCGAATGGTCTTGCGGCAGCACCACCAGCATTAGATACAAGTGTTGGTGTCTCAACTTCCATGAAGTCTCTGCCATCAAGGAACTTTCTGATTTCCTTGATAATCTTAGATCTCTTTACAAATGTTTCCTTAACCTCAGGATTCATTATTAAATCAACATATCTCTGACGGTATCTCATATCAGTATCTGTGATTCCGTGGAACTTCTCTGGAAGTACCTGTAAACTCTTAGAAAGAAGAGTAATCTCCTCAGCGTGAACTGAAATCTCTCCTGTCTTAGTTCTGAAGATAAATCCCTTAATTCCGAAGATATCACCGATATCAGACTTCTTGAAGTCTGCATATGCTTCTTCGCCAATTGCATCTCTTGAAATATATGCCTGCATTCTGCCCTTAAGATCAGCAATGTTACAGAAAGATGCCTTTCCCATTACTCTCTTGAACATCATACGTCCGGCAAAGCTTACATTAATTGGAGAAGCGTCCATAATGGCTCTTCTCTCATTGTAATCGGCATTAACTGCTTCTCTTGCCTGCTGCTCATCTAAACCTTCAGTATTAACTGCTGGTCTGTCACCAAGAAGTTCCTTCTCATGTGCTTCATAGATGGCTCTGATTTCATCTGTGTGATGTGTTACATCATACTTTGTTATCTGGAATGGATCCTTACCTGCGTCCTGAAGGTTCTTTAACTTTTCCATACGAACCTTAATCTGCTCGTTAACGTCAGGCTGCTGTGCAGATTTATTATCTCCCATGAATGAGTATCTCCTTTTCTATATGTTACTGAAAATTAGTCGTTCTTTACAGATACAACTGTATATTCAATCTCTCCAACAGGTGCTTCTACCTTAACAGTGTCACCCTTCTTCTTTCCAATAAGAGCTGCACCAAGTGGTGACTCATTAGAAATCTTGTTATTAAGGCTGTCTGCCTCTGATGAACCAACGATTGTGTACTCAATATCCTCATCGATTTCTACATCGTGAAGTACAACAACGCTCTCCATCTTAACTACATCTTTATTCTTATCGTTATCCTGAATAACCTCACAGTTAGCAAGAATTGCTTCAAGCTCTGCGATTTCTGTTTCGATATCTCTCTGCTCATCCTTAGCTGCATCGTACTCAGCGTTCTCTGATAAATCGCCCTGTTCTCTTGCTTCCTTTAACTTCTGGGCAACTTCCTTTCTTCTGACAACCTTAAGCTCCTCAAGTCTTGCTACTCTTTCGTCATACCCCTTTTTAGTAAGAAACTGTTTCTCTGCCATGTTCTTATCACCTTTCTATATATATGCTACACTAATATGCTTCTGCTCTACTAGAGAATAAAACCCCACAAGCGTCACAATATTATAAACTATCAGTTCCTGTCTGTCAATGCAGCCCTTCCAGTATCATGTCCACAAGCCCATCAAACTGCTCCAGATTAGTAACCTGGTTAGCTTCATTTCTTAATGCTGCTGCATGCTTGATTCCTGCTGTATACCATGCAAAATGTTTTCTCATCTCGCGGATTCCTGTAAACTCGCCTTTTATCTCACACAGTCCTTTGGCATGTCTCTTAATCATCTGGCATATTTCTTCAACGGATGGTGGTTCAATTATTGTACCATTATTCATATATTCAGAAACCTGTCTGAATATCCATGGATTTCCTCTTGCTGCCCTTCCAATCATTATTCCGTCACAGCCTGTCTGCTTCATCATATTAACAGCATCTTCGCCGCTTTTAATATCGCCATTACCAATAACTGGAATCGATACTGCTTCTTTGACCTGTCTTATTATATCCCAGTCTGCATGTCCTGAATAATACTGCTGCCTTGTTCTTGCATGGACTGCAACGGCAGCCCCGCCAGACTCCTCAATAACATGTGCTATCTCAGGCGCATTTATACTATTCTCATCAAATCCTGCCCTTATCTTGATTGTAAGCGGCTTATCAAGTGCATCAGCCATCTTCTCGACTATTCTTCCGACAAGCACAGGGTCCTTCATAAGTGCCGAACCTTCGCCATTATTGACTACCTTTGGAACAGGACATCCCATATTGACATCAATTATATCGAACTCTCTTTCAGAAAGTCTCTTCGCTATATCTGCCATGATATCAGGGTCTGAACCGAAAAGCTGCAATGCAAGCGGACGCTCCCCTGGCACCGTCTTCATCAGGTCTTCTGTATTCTTATTGTTATACAGCACTGCTTTGGCGCTGACCATCTCTGTACACATAAGCCCACAGCCCTGCTCCTTGCATAAAAGTCGAAATGGCAGGTCTGTTACTCCTGCCATCGGTGCCAATGCAATATTGTTCTTTATCTCAACATTTCCAATTCTCATAATTACTCCATGCCTAAGAAGAATACCTTGAAGAACATCTCAAGTGATTCAAGAAGCTCTCTCTTCTCATACTGATACTTCTTGACGAGCATACCGCATGCTATCTCGTCATACAGTAAATCACCCTCGTCTGCTGATGATTTGAACAAAAGATTGCCCTCCTCATCGAATTCCATATCAAGTATCCCGCCTACTTCCTCTGTGAAAAGAACGCACATAATCTTTAACTCGTTCTTTACATCATCCGGAAGCTTATCGAAATCAGGGTTAAAATAGTATTTCTTCTCATAAGAATTAGATACACATAAAACTACATTTTCATCAAACATATCCATATAATCCTCTCACAGAAACCTCTCCGGTTCTGATAATCTTCTCGCCCTCGTCTGTCTTAATGATAAGCTCACCCTCATCATTGATTCCAATTGCTTTTCCAACAATTTCCTTGTCAGCATATATTGCCTTGACGTCGCCGCCCTTATTGACAAGCATTGAATTATAGTCTTCTTTAAGCCCAGCCAGATTCTGTGTCTTAACAAATGTATCATAGTACTTTGCAAAGCTCTCTGAAAATGCGGCTACTATACGGCTTCTTTTCAGATGGTCGCCAGTCTCAAGATACAATGAAGAAGCTGTTGCCTTGATTGAATCATCAAATTCTGTCGTATTAACATTAATTCCCATGCCGATAACCACATAATGTATGTAATCCATCTCAGCACTCATCTCTGTTAATATTCCACATACCTTCTTCTTATTAAGAACTATATCATTAGGCCACTTTATACGGCACTCTGCGTCATGTCCGTCCTCTTTAAGAACTGTGTGGATCGCCTCCTGCACAGCCATGGCTGCCACTATTGTAAGCATTGACGCATTAACTGGTGCAATATCCGGTCTTAAAAGAAGGGACATCCATATCCCGCTTCCTGCAGGAGACACCCAATTCCTGCCACGTCTTCCGCGGCCGCCTGTCTGGCTCTCTGTTATATAAAGTGTTCCATCAGCTGCATTATCTCTTTCTGCCGCTCTCTTAGCTTCGTTGTTGGTAGAATCTGTCTCATCATAATACACTACTTCGCGGATAATCCCGGTTGTACTGCCTGTATCCACACATGTAAGCTGACTCATTATCTCGCTTGATGTAAGAATATCAGGATACTGTGTTATATGATATCCCTTATTCTGGACTGCCTCTATAACATAGCCTTCTTCTTTTAACTGGTTTATCACCTTCCAGACAGCCGTTCTTGAAACCCCCAGCATATTACACAGTGCCTGCCCTGACACATATCCATCTGATTTTCTCAAAACATTTAAAATCTTAGTCTTCATACCATTACCCGCCATGCTATTACTGCCATAAGCAGAAGTCCTAACGTAACAACTGTAAGAATAACACCTGACACCGTTCTGTCGCTCATGAAATTCTTAGCTGCTGTAAGTCCGTTAACTAATGCTCCAAGCATGAATTCCACAGCGAATAATATTCCGCTTCCACTGCGCAAGAAAAGTATAATTATGAATACCACTCCTATTGCAAATGTGAGTGCTATATTGGCATAGTCTATGAGCATCTTGCTCTTTCTGTACGCGCCACTCGTTGTATAATACATAACGCCTCCATAATAAATATCTGGTGAATTACTATTTCATGCTGTGTCGTCCTGATTTTGGACTTTCACATGTCTTTCCACTGCTCTAACGTCCAATTCCGCGTGTCGGCTTCCCGATTTTGGACTTCCTCGTGCCTATTCACTGTTTTAAAGTCCAATCTGTCATTCTTTCTCGTCACTTTTGGACTTTCACATGTCTTTCCACTGCTCTAACGTCCAATTCCGCGTGTCGGCTTCCCGATTTTGGACTTCCGGCATGACACACGCCACTCTAACGTCCAATTTACTTATAAGCTCCAAGTGTAGCTGCCATTACAGCCTTGATTGTATGCATTCTGTTCTCTGCCTCGTCGAATACAACTGACTGCTCTGACTCAAATACTTCATCAGTAACTTCCATCTCGTCAAGACCGAATTTGTCATGAATCTCTTTACCAATCTTAGTCTTAAGGTCATGGAATGCAGGAAGACAGTGCATAAATATTGCGTCCTTAGAAGCATTGTCCATAACTGCCTTGTTAACCTGATATGGAAGAAGTGCCTTGATTCTTTCAGCCCATACTTCATCAGGCTCGCCCATTGATACCCATACATCTGTGTATAATACATCTGCGTCCTTAGTTCCTGCCTTAACATCTTCTGTAAGTGTTACAGAACCACCGCTTATCTTTGCCCATTCCTCACACTGTGCAACAAGTTCCTTGTCTGGGAAATATTCCTTAGCTGTGCAGGCTGTATAATGAAGTCCTAACTTAGCGCAGACAATCATAAGTGAATTACCCATGTTGTATCTTGCATCACCCATGTATACGAACTTAACGCCCTTTAATCTGCCAAGCTTTTCCTTGATTGTAAGCATATCTGCAAGCATCTGTGTTGGATGGTATTCGTTAGTAAGTCCGTTCCATACAGGCACGCTTGAATATTTTGCAAGGTCTTCAACTATCTCCTGACCGAATCCTCTGTATTCGATTCCTTCAAACATTGTACAGAGAACTCTTGCTGTATCAGCAATGCTCTCCTTCTTGCCAATCTGTGAACCTGTAGGGTCAAGATATGTAACACCCATACCAAGATCATGTGCTGCCACCTCAAATGAGCAACGTGTTCTTGTACTTGTCTTCTCGAATATAAGTGCAACATTCTTTCCGATAAGTGGCTGTTCTACAATGCCCTTTTTCTTCTTATCCTTAAGCTCTGCTGCTAAGTCTATCAAATATAAAATCTCCTCAGGTGTGTAATCCTTGAGTGTTAAAAAGTCGCGTCCCTTTAAATCCATGACATCCTCCTGTCTGTATGGCAAATTCGCCTACATTGAATAATTAATAACTTTGTTCATTCTATCGCAATTATAGTCCTTCGTCAAATGCGTTGTTTAATTTGTGTAGTTGCAAGACGGTCGGTTGTGAGAGATAGCAGATAGCTTCCGTTAAACTTCCGTCCGCCTATAAAAAAGGTGGTGTGGCTTTTCTGACTGCAAACTATGCACATAATAAAAGCATTGAGCAAAGTCACTACCTAAGTGTACGCGCGTCCACGGACGGACGCGCGAGCTGTCTCGCACACGGATGTGCGTTGACAGCGTAACGAGAACTTAAACAGCCTTCCACGCTCAATGCTTATTATTATGTAGCGTAGTTTGTACGGAAGAAAACCACACCACCTTTTTTATCCCTTAATGGAATATATGATCTCCAATTATTACAAAATCTGAATAGTTGTTAACATCTACAGTATATAATGCCCTGAATGATGTATAACCACCTATATTATTAACGCCTGATAATGCTTCAAGTGCTGCCTGCATGCATTCTGTGTTTCTTGGACCATTTGCAAGTCTTGCTGCAAATCTGTCTGATGGATTACCAGCGCCATCTGATACACCAGAGAACTGTGATCTCTGATAAACAACACCCGAAACTGTACCCGGATAATGTCCGCTTCTTACTCTATTAAGAATAACATTTGCAACAGCGAGCTTTCCTGCATATGGCTGATATGCAGCCTCCCAGTCTATGATACATGCCATAAGCCATATATCATCATCTGATACGCTCATAGTTGGGTTATATGTTATATCTGTTCCTGATATTGTATTAGCAATTATCTTCTGTCGTCTTGCTTCCTCTGCTGCAGCTGCCGCTCTTGCAGCTTCTGCCTCTGCCTCAAGTCTTGCTTCTTCTGCAAGTCTTGCAGCCTCTTCTTCTGCTTCAATAGCTTCAATCTCTGCCATTGTATATCCTGCAAGAAGATTATCTGTTCCAATCTGTTCTGCTATAGCCTCTGCTTCTTCTCCAAAACATAAGCACTGTGTCTGTACATAACCTTCGCAGTTTCCTGAACTAACTTTAGTCCATTCCTTTCCGACCATATCAACATCTACAAGTGTGTTAGTATATAATCTTCCCACAACCTGTGCTGTCTCTTCGTCAGAAGTGTCATAAACATCAAGATAAGGATCAGTAATTGCTACTGCCTTGTTCTTGTATGTTCCTGTTTCTTCATACCCAGTCACAAGAACCTCTTCTGTATTAGCTGAATAAGATGCAACCTTAATTCCCGTGTCAGTATTCTGTGTTTTCTCATAGGTAGTTGCCACTGCTGGAAGAACCGGTGTCATAAATAACACAATTGCAGCTCCCACATAGCAAGCAGCTTTGCTACTTCTAAGTTTCATATTATACTTCCCTTTCCGGCGGCTTATTTAGCTTCGCCTGTAAATTGTTACAGAAATGTTACAATTTATTACGGAAATATAATAGCAAAGTTACAGTAATTTGTCAAATATGTTAAAACCCGCTCTATGAGCGGGTTTGCGGGTTTGTTTATTAAATTCATTTTGCAAAATATAGTATATGACCATATATATAGTTGGTTATCTACACACTTCTCTGTCTGACAGCTTCGTATGTAAGAATTGTACATGCTATTGCCGCGTTAAGAGATTCAACCTCTCCCTGCATCGGAATTCTTATAAGTGTATCTGCCTGCTTAGTGATATCCTCTGTAAGTCCATTCCCCTCATTGCCTATTAGAAATGCGGTTCCTTCCCTGTAATCTTCACCAAGATATGTATTCTTTCCGTCAAGATGTGCAGCATATACCTTAATTCCGGCATTCTTACACTGTGAAACTGCATCGCTAAAATCCTGCACATAAACAAATGGCACTCTGAATATAGAACCCATTGTTGACCTTATTGTCTTAGGATTATATATATCCACAGTATTAGAGCTCATAATAACTCCGGTAACGCCTGCACCTTCACCCATCCTTAATATAGTTCCCAGATTACCCGGATCCTGAAGATTCTCAACAAGAATCAGCAACGGATTGTCGGTAAGCATATCTGAAATACTGCTGTCCTTCATTCTTACAACCGCCATAATCCCCTGTGGTGTCTGTGTCTGTGACATTCTGTCAAATACATTATCGGCGACAATCTCAATACTGTCAGAAGAAATCCCCTGCTTCTTAACCAGCTCATGCACATACTCAGGATTGTTACTATGAAATCTTTCAGACATATATATCTTCACCAGCAAATCTGCCGGCACCTCAGATACCATACGGACTCCCTCTACAACATATTCTTTATTCTTCTTTCTTTCCCTGGCCTTAGAAAGCAATGATATAACATGCTTTACCTGTGAACTGCTCGTACTGGTTATCATTATGAGGTTACCTTTCTGCCATGCATTACTTAGAAAGTAATGCACTTATATTAAATTCATAATCATTAATATCCTTAGTCATGGCAAGTGCTTCATCAATATCATAATCAACAAACTTACCATCCCTGTATGCTACAAGTCTGTTACTCTTTCCTTCAGCAAGAAGGTCAACAGCATAAGCACCCATAATAGACGCATACATTCTGTCCTTACATGTTGGTGAACCACCACGCTGCATGTATCCTAAAATAGTAGCTCTTGTCTCAATACCTGTTGCAGCTTCAATTCTTCTTGCCATTCCTGTAGAATGTCCGATACCTTCAGCATTAATAATAAGATGGTGTTTCTTGCCCTTCTTTCTTCCTTCTATAATATGATTAATAAGAGCCTGCTCATCATTATCATATCTTTCAGGAAGAAGGATATCCTCTGCACCATTGGCAATACCACACCACAATGCAATATATCCTGCATTTCTTCCCATAACCTCGATAATACTGCATCTTTCATGTGATGTAGATGTATCTCTTATCTTATCAATAGCTTCCATTGCTGTATTAACAGCAGTATCAAATCCAATAGTATAATCTGTACATGCAATATCAAGATCAATTGTTCCCGGAAGTCCGATAGTATTAATTCCCTGTGCTGCAAGCTTCTGTGCACCTCTGAAAGAACCATCTCCACCGATTACAACTATACCGTCAATTCCATGCTTTCTGCATACTTCAGCACCTCTCTTCTGACCTTCTTCAGTCATGAATTCCATGCATCGTGCTGTATAGAGGACTGTTCCACCACGCTGGATAATATCAGCAACGCTTCGCTTGTCCATATCAATTATCTCATCATTAAGAAGTCCGTTATAGCCCTTCTGAATACCCTTGACCTTAAGTCCCTTATTCAAAGCAGTTCTTACAACTGCACGGATAGCAGCATTCATGCCTGGAGCATCTCCACCACTTGTTAATACGCCGATTGTTTTAATTTCCTTTGCCATAACTTCCCCTTTCTTATCTCTTAATATTATTTTCTGTTTTATGTTACCACATTATAAAAGAAAAATCTTCTTTTTTTGATAATTTTTTACCAATGTTAATTAAAATTTATGTTGTAGCAACATTTTTCTCACCATATTTACTCTTAAGAATATAAAGCAGGTCTGATGTCACCTTCACGCACTGACTCTGAGGAAGCACTATTCTCTGTTTTTCTGCCACACAATATATTGTGACTGTGTCTTTACCGTCCGATTCTTTGAAAATATCAGCAAGCTCATCCCTGTGTGTCTCATACTCAGCAAGACTGTCAAACCTAAGCCACAATCTTCTTGGAACACTGTCAAAGCTCACAACACTGTCTGCCATAAGTCTTGCTGGTTTATCGGCATCTGCCTGTATTCTTCCTGTAATAAATACTTTGTTGGTCGTATCAAAAAATCTTTTATATTTTTCATAATTTCTTGGAAACATAATTACCTCAACGCTTCCAACAAAATCTTCTATTGTAAGGTACGCCATCTGCTGTCCTGAACCGGTAGTAATAACCTTAATATTACTTATAAGACCACCTATTGTCTGCTTTGAGCCGTTCATAAGCTTTGCCTGTCCGGTTTCCTCATCAATAAGAAAATCTGTACTTCTCGCAGAAATATGCTTCTCCCACATACCAGTATATTCATCCAGCGGATGTCCTGTTACATATACACCGAGAACTTCTTTTTCCCGTTCAAGCAGATCCTCCTTTTCAAACTCCTGAATATCAGGAACTCTCATTTCAAGACTCTGTTTATCCTCTTCACTTGCGAAATCAAATAGTGACATTTGTCCTGAAATAGCATCTTTATTCTGCTTAACAGCACTATCAATCATTCTCTCATAGACATTCATCATGCCCCGTCTTGTATTACCAAATGTGTCAAATGCACCTGCAAGTATAAGATGTTCCACTGTTCTCTTATTAATTACCCCTGCCATCCTTGTAATAAAATCCTGCATGGAGTGAAAATCGCCATTATTGGTTCTTTCTTCAATAATCGCAGTAATTGTAGGTCTTCCCATACTCTTTACCGCATTAAATCCAAACCTTATATTCTTACCTTCAACACCGAAATCAGCAACTGATTTATTGACATCAACAGGAAGAATACTAATTCCCATCTCTCTAGCTGCAAGAATATATTCTGCGACCTTACTTGTTTTATCAGTTACACTTGATATCAGCCATGCCATATACTGTACAGGAAAATGTACTTTCAGATATGCTGTCTGGTATGCCACAACCGCATAGCATGCCGCATGTGATTTGTTAAATGCGTATTTTGCAAAATCCATCATCTCATCATATATCTTATTGGCAGTCTGTTCACTTATGCCATTCTTAATACAGCCTGGTACTCCGTTAGCCTCATTACCATATACGAAATTCTGACGTTCCTGCTCCATTACATCAAGCTTTTTCTTAGCCATTGCTCTTCGCACATTATCACTACCGCCCCACGAATATCCGGCAAGGTCACGGACAATCTGCATAACCTGCTCCTGATAAACCATACAGCCATATGTCGGCTCTAAGATTGGCTCTAACTGCGGGCATTCATAGGTTATGTTTCCCGCGTTCTCTTTTCCTTTAATATACTGTGGTATGAAATCCATTGGTCCCGGTCTGTAAAGCGATATACCGGCAATTAAATCCTCTAAACAATCCGGTTTTAACTCTTTCATGAAGTTTTTCATTCCGCCACTCTCTAACTGGAATATACCTGCACATTTGCCCTGACTTATACATTCAAATACAGCCTTATCGTTATATGGTATATTATCCACCGAAAATGCAGGGTCAATCTGCTGTTCACATTTTTCAGTCTGTTGGATTACAGTTAAGTTTCTAAGACCTAAAAAGTCGAATTTTAACAATCCCAGATGCTCCAGAGTAGGCCCCTCAAACTGAGTAACCTTGACATTATCCGCTCCAACTGCAACCGGAACATACTCTCCAACATCCTTCTGACTGATAAGAACACCTGAGGCATGAACTGAAGCATGCCTTGGCAGTCCTTCAAGTCTCTTTGCTTTATCTATAAGATCTCTCACTGTCTCATCAGCTTCATACAATGCCTTAAACTCAGCATTTGGCTTAATGTCCCTGTCTGCGTCACCATTCATTGCACTGTCAATCGTAACTCCAACCTTCTGTGGTATCATCTTCGCAATGTTATCAACCATCGCATATGGAAGATCCATAACCCTTCCGACATCTTTAATAACAGCTCGTGCTGCCATTGTTCCAAATGTGATTATCTGGCACACACATTCTTTACCATATTTTTCTATAACATAATCAATAACCTTCTGTCTGCCTTCTGGTGCAAAGTCCACGTCAATATCGGGCATGGACACACGCTCAGGATTCAGGAATCGTTCAAATACAAGATTGTATTTAACAGGGTCAAGCGTTGTTATTCCAAGACAGTATGACACAAGACTTCCCGCCGCTGAGCCTCGTCCGGGTCCAACCGGAATATCATGTGTCTTGGCATAATTAATGTAATCCCACACAATCAGGAAATAATCGACATATCCCATTGAATAGATAACTGACAGCTCGTAAGAAAGTCTCTGGAATATATCATTCGAATCCTCTGCCCTTTTTATAACAACATCTTTTCTGTCTGCAACTATTGATGCTTTTGCCTGCTCTATAATATCTTCAATACATATATCTGCGGTCTTGTCCGGATATCTCTTCTTTAATCCCTCATAACATAAAGCATTAAGATACACCCATGAATTTTTTCCATATGCTTCAGGCACATCAAATGCTGGCAGCTTTGTAACTCCGAATTCTATCTCAACATTACATCTTTCTGCTATCTTATGAGTGTTCTCAACTGCTTCCGGTGCGTATTTGAACAATTCCGCCATCTCTTCCTCTGACTTTAAATAGAACTGTCCACCCTCATATCGCATCCTGTTTTCATCAGAAAGCTTCTTACCTGTCTGTATACATAATAATATATCATGTGCATCTACATCATCTGCATAAGTATAATGAACATCATTCGTACATACCAGTTCAATTCCGGTCTCATTATGCATACGCATAAGCTGTGGATTGACATAGTGCTGTTCTGCTATTCCGTGATCCTGTAATTCAAGAAAGAAATTTCCCTTTCCGAATATATCCTGAAGTTCAAGGGCAGCGTCTCTTGCAGTCTCATACATGCCTCTTGACAGATATCTCTGCACCTCACCTGCAAGACACGCACTCGTAGCAATAATTCCCTCGTGATATTCCCTTAACACTTCCTTGTCTACTCTCGGCTTATAGTAAAAGCCTTCTGTAAACCCCTTTGAGACTATCTTCATAAGATTCTGATATCCGGTGTTATTCTCTGCCAGCAATACAAGGTGATTATATTTATCCTCACTCTGTCCTGCGCCTTTATCAAACCTTGACCCCGGCGCTACATACACCTCACAGCCAAGAACAGGCTTGATTCCTGCCTTCTTAGCCGCCTCGTAAAATTCAATAACACCATACATCACACCATGGTCAGTTATTGCAAGGCTGTCCATGCCAAGTTCCTTTGCCCGTTTAGTAATCTCTTTTATCTTACTGGAGCCATCCAGCAATGAATATTCAGTATGCACATGCAAATGTGTAAAACTCATAACATCTCCTCCCTATGTCAAAAAATATAACATATTTTCGTTTATTAATCAGCAATTTTATGATATTCTATATTTAATTATTATTGTAAGGGAGTTGTATTATGTTAATATCTGATATTCCCGTAGGCGGGCCGATTTCAATTGAAATATCCATAGATAATGTCAGCTACGAAATGCCTTCCTCTGTTGTTGCATCCAAGAATGGATACATTCTCATAGCGCCTTTTACATCAAAAGGTGCTGTAATAGATTTTTCTTCTTATAAAGATATTTTATTTAATCTTTATACCATAGACCCGTCAACGCAGAACCGGGTAGTCTGGAAGAATATTAATATAGAAACTATCGGATATAAAGCTTCTGATTTTTCATCAGCATACTATAAAATATCGACTAATGTTTTTGCAAGCATTGCATCAGAATGTGACAGACGCTTCAATCAGCGTATTTCAACGGAAGCTTCTGGAAGTATTACTCTGAATTCCGACAATGAAATTATACCAGTAACTTTAATTGATGTATGTAATAAAGGTTTGTCCTTTTCCATCAACAATAAAACAGCCCCTGACTACAATAATATATACATAACATTTTCTGATATAGCCAATGGAAAACAATTTAATTTTCATTTTAAATGTGTAATAATACGCAGCCAGATATCAGGTGAGCGGTGCATTTGTGGATGTGTTGTACCTGCGCCGTCACGCGAATATCTTACATATGTTTTTCTTAAAAAGATTGAATATAGAATCAACGCCTCTAAAGAACAGGAACAGCAGAACGCTCTTAAAGATGCTGCCTATGTTGCTTCTCAGTCAATCGACAATACTTCATCAGGATTTCACTCACATATATCATCAAAAAGCAGATAAAAAGGGCATATCAAAACGATACGCCCTTTTTATTACTCATCATCTTTAGTTGTATCATCAGATGCATTACTATCTGAATCATCATGCTTTGTAATATTCTTCCATATATCGCTTTCCGGCTCACCACTTACTGTTGATGAATAGCTTCCATCATCATTAAATGTTACGCTTTCTGCCACCTTCTCAGATGTTGAGAATAATGAAGTATCAACAGGTTCAGGTATACCCTTTGCTTCTCTGAATATCTTCATAAATTCCTTACCAGTGATAGTCTCATGGTCGTACAGATATCTTGCAAGCTGATCCATTACATCTCTGTTATCTCTTATAATCTGCTTAGCTTCCTCATAACATGAAGCGATAAGCTTCTTTACCTCGTCATCGACCTCTGCCTCAGTTGCCTGTGCACAGTTCATAGATGCTCTTCCGCTAAGATACTCATCTTCGACTGTTGATAATGCAACTAGTCCGAATCTGTCTGACATACCATATCTTGTAATCATTGTCTTGGCAAGGTTAGTTGCCTTCTTGATATCATCATAAGCACCATTAGTAACTGAACCAAATACAACTTCTTCTGCAGCACGGCCACCAACAAGTGATATAAGGTCTGTCATAAGTTCATCCTTAGTCTCAAGATGCTTCTCTTCCTCTGGGAAGTTAAGCACATAACCAAGCGAACCGTTAGTATGAGGTATAATAGTAATCTTCTGGACCGGATCTGAATTGTTCTTTATAGCTCTTATAAGAGCATGTCCAATCTCATGGTAAGCAACAACCTGCTTTTCCTTCTTGCTAAGAACTCTTTCCTTCTTCTCCTTACCTGCTACAACTGTATCAAAAGCACCAAGAAGATCCTTCTGTGTAACAACATTTCTTCCATTCTTAACTGCCGCAATAGCTGCTTCATTAATGATATTAGCAAGGTCTGAACCTACAAGACCGCTTGTTGCCATCGCAATCTCATCAAAATCAACTGTATCGTCCATAAGTACATCCTTAGAATGTACCTTAAGAGTCTCAATCCTTCCCTTCTTATCAGGTCTGTCGACGGTAATTCTTCTGTCGAGACGACCTGGTCTAAGTAAAGCCTTATCAAGTACCTCCGGTCTGTTAGTTGCTGCAAGAATGAATATTCCCTTAGAAGAATCAAAACCATCCATCTCTGCAAGTAACTGGTTCAATGTCTGCTCACGCTCGTCATTGCCACCGCCATACTTGGAATCTCTGCTCTTACCAATAGCATCAATCTCATCAATAAATATAATACAAGGAGCCTGCTTAGTTGCTTCCTTGAACAAGTCTCTTACTCGTGATGCACCGACACCAACGAACATCTCAACAAAATCAGAACCTGCAAGTGAAAAGAAAGGCACATCTGCCTCACCGGCTACAGCCTTGGCAAGAAGCGTCTTACCTGTTCCCGGAGGTCCTACTAAAAGTGCACCCTTAGGAAGCTTTGCACCAATCTTGGCATATTTCTCAGGGTAATGTAAGAAATCAACAATTTCTGTAAGTGATTCCTTAGCTTCATCCTGACCTGCAACATCCTTGAATGTAACACCTGTCTTTTTCTGGACATATACTTTGGCGTTGCTCTTTCCAACGCCCATTCCACCCATCATTCCACCATTCTTAGCAATTCTTCTATATACAAATGCAAAGATTATATATATGAATAAGAATGGCAGTACATATGCAAGCAGAAATTCTACAATTGAAGAACTTGAATCCGGAATATATCCTTCAAACTCAATACCCTTTCTCTTAAGAAGTGGTACAAGAGTATCATCATTAACATACCCTGTATAATATGTGTATGAAACTCCTGCTATGCCAGACTGTTTCTCCTCTTCAACTGGTGTAATAAGAATTCTGTCCTGCTCTAATGCTACTTTCTTTACCTTATCTTCATCAATCATCTGCATGAACTGGTCGTAGCTTATCTCCTTGTAAGTTGCATTCCTAAACATATTGCTAAGAAGCGTAAGCCCGATAAATGTTACAACTGCCGCTATAATAATGAATATTATAAGGTTAACATTCTTTGGCTTCTTGTTATTATTGTTGTTATTACGATTATTGTTGCGGTTATCGTTATTATTATAACCATTGTCATAACCGTTGTTGTTATAATTATCCATACTCTTCTCCTGATATGATACTGTACTTATCTTAAGCATTTCCAAATAAGTCTGTTTTCATTATAAAGAAGGAAAAAATATAAATCAACCAAAATCTAAGTGTTTAATAAGATGTTTATATTTACTTTATATTCTTAGTTTTTTTCTTTAAACTATGGAAATTTATAATACAGGGCTGTATAATATTGCATATTTTTTTGATTACACATTCAGATTGGAGGAAAAGATGGCTGTTAAATATGTATTTGTAACAGGTGGTGTTGTTTCCGGTTTAGGAAAAGGTATCACTGCCGCATCTTTAGGCAGACTGCTTAAAGCCCGTGGTTTTTCTGTAACCATGCAGAAGTTTGACCCTTATATTAATATTGATCCAGGTACTATGAACCCTATCCAGCACGGAGAAGTTTTCGTAACTGACGATGGTGCTGAGACAGACCTTGACCTTGGTCACTATGAAAGATTTATTGATGAGAGCCTTAATAAGAATTCTAATGTAACTACCGGTAAAGTATACTGGTCAGTATTACAGAAGGAACGCCGTGGAGATTTCGGTGGAGGCACAGTCCAGGTAATCCCTCATATTACTAATGAAATAAAGAGCCGTTTTTTCAGAGATTATTCAACTGATGAAACTAAGATTGCAATTATAGAAGTCGGTGGTACTGTTGGAGATATCGAGAGTCAGCCTTTCCTTGAGGCAATCAGACAATTTCAGCATGAAGTAGGACATGAAAACGCAATTCTTATTCACGTAACACTTATTCCTTATCTTAAGGCATCTGGTGAGATGAAGACTAAGCCTACACAGGCAAGCGTTAAGGAACTCCAGGGAATGGGAATCCGTCCGGATATTCTTGTATGCCGTACAGAGCATCCTCTTGAGGCAGGTATCAAGGATAAGATAGCACTTTTCTGTAATGTACCTAAGTCTCATGTACTTCAGAACTTAGATGTTGAGATTCTTTATGATGCACCTCTTGCAATGGAAGAAGAACATCTTGCACAGGTAGCATGTGAATGTTTACACCTTGACTGTCCAGAACCAGATCTTGATGAATGGAGAGCAATGTGCAAAGCCTGGAAGAATCCTACCAAGAAGGTAACTGTTGCATTAGTCGGTAAATATATCCAGCTTCATGATGCTTATATCAGTGTTGTAGAAGCATTAAAGCATGGTGGTGTATATAATTCATGTGATGTAACTATCAAATGGATTGATTCAGAAACTGTAACTCCTGAAACTGCTGATGAACTTCTCTCTGACGTATCCGGTATATTAGTTCCAGGCGGATTCGGAGACAGAGGTACAGAAGGAAAGATTGAAGCTATCCGTTATGCAAGAGAGCATAATATTCCATTCTTAGGATTGTGCCTGGGAATGCAGCTTTCAATTGTTGAATTTGCAAGAAATGTTATAGGATATGACGACGCACACAGTGTTGAACTTAATCCTAACACAACCCACCCTGTTATACATCTTATGCCAGATCAGGAAGGCATTGATGATATCGGCGGTACATTAAGACTTGGTTCTTATCCTTGTGTACTTGATAAAACAAGTAAGGCTTATGAACTTTATGGTGAAGAGCTTATACATGAACGTCACAGACACAGATATGAAGTAAATAATGATTATAGAAAAGTTCTTACCGAGAACGGTATGATGCTTTCAGGAATATCTCCTGATGGAAGAATTGTTGAGATGATAGAATTAAAGAATCACCCATGGTTTGTTGCCACACAGGCACATCCGGAATTAAAGTCAAGACCTAACCGTCCACATCCATTATTCAGAGGCTTTATAACAGCAGCCCTTGAATATCAGGATAAGAACCATTAATTATATATACACATAATAAAAACATCACCTGACGAATCCGACTTTCGTATCAGGTGATGTTTTTATTGCTTTTGCTTATAAAATTATTACTTATTAAGACCATTAAGAATCTTCTTAATTCTCTTAATTTCATCGTCTTCTAACTTCTGTGATTCACAGATAGAAGCTACCATGTCAACAGCCTTGCCGTTGAACCAGAAATCAGCTTCTTCTTTTAAAAGCTGTCTTCTGTATTCCTCTTCTGAACGAAGCGGATGAATAAAAGCTGACTTTCCCTTACGGTATGTATCAACAAATCTCTTGTCCTTTAACTTACCTACGAAAGTAACAACTGTTGTTCTCGCATATTCCTTACCGTAATCGTCTCTTAACTGATCAATAAGCTCCTGAACAGGAATATCCTGTGGTGCCTCCCATATAAGCTTCATAATTAATGCTTCACATGGACTTAATTCATTAAAATGATTTCTGCTCATAAACCCTCCTTAGGCTTTTCAATAGATATACATGTTCTATATTATACCGCCATTATTAATATTTTTCAACTGTATAATGAATAGTTGGATATGGATTTCACAATTGTATTGCTGATAATCTGAATCCATCAACTTCCTTTTCTACAATAGTGAAATTCTGGGGAAATCCGCACATATACGCCGACATTTTCCCTTTCTCTAATCTATAAACTATTTTACCTAAAATGTCAAGCACACCTTGGCCTGTAGCCTTGCCATATGCCTCTTTAAGTGTCCATATTCTGAAGAATCTTTCGTCACTATCACACTCTTTAATCCATTCTGCTTCTGATATGTCAAAGAAACGTTTTGCCAGATTTTGTCTACCTTCACGGGTTTTTTCAATGTCAATTCCTACCGGTCTGTCGCCTATTACACACGCTACATAATTAGACGAATGTGAGATATTGAAAAAAATTTCACAATTTGATAAAAAATAAGGTTTCCCTTGCGAATTATATGCTATTTCATAATCAAAGTACTGATTATTTGCTTCAATCACAGAAATAATATCCACCGTCTCATATAGAATTTCATCTGTTTTATAATCCTTTTCTCCTTTTTTTATAGACCATTTTCCTACTGCATAATTAAGAAGTAGTCCTGCCGTCACAGTTTGCAGCTTATTTTCACGCATTTTCATCTTATCAGCCTTAACTTTCCTGTATTCCGGAATAAGCGAATAGGCCTTTTCATATAACTTTTCATCTGCTAATGCATCTGTCGTTGTCACAAATATCATCATAATCATTCACCATCTATACGCTTATTGTCTGTGCATCTGCCATATAACGCTTTGAGAACACGAATACTATATCACCTGATTTAATCAATGTCTCACCATTTCTTAACACTGCTGCAAGAATCAGTCCCCTTGGAATGTTAAGCTCACACACCTTCTTTTCATTCCAGTTGTGGTCCTTAGTTATAATAAGCTTGATAAACTTAAGTTCCTTCTCCATAAGGTAATCTGTAGACTTCTTAATAAGGCTGTACTGCTCAACGAAACCTGCAGATAAGATACCTGTTGGAATAGCGACCATTCCGACGCCAAGAAATGTAATGATAATACTGAACATTTTTCCAAGCACTGTCACAGGATAGATATCGCCGTAACCTACTGTAAGAAGTGTCGATACCGACCACCATATTCCTGAAAATGCATTCTTAAACACTTCTGGCTGGTACGTAATCGACTGTTCAAATGTATCAAATATCGCAATGAAAAGGTTGATTATAATTGCAGCAGTTATCGCAATATCAAATGTACGGCTTGCAACATCGCCCGCATAGCCAATCTGGATAATGTCAAATATACGTTTTTTCTTATTATTCACCATATCCCATCCTCCTACTTAAGCATATACCATGGAAGCAGCAATGCTCTTATATATTTTGCAAATGGCACATATGCCGTTATGTTAATGAATACCGGACATAATATAAGACACGCTATAAGAAGCACCGGTATTATTGAAATCATTGCATTGGCACTCCTAACAGGTATTGCCACAAGCCATGCAAATAAAGTAACTGCTATTACATACACAACCATATGAAGTATATCTGCTGCCCCATTAAGCTGTCCTGCCACCGCAAGTGTTAACATTGCTGATACCGCAAAAAGTACACACGATATGAATGCATACAGCGGCTTTCCTGCAACACGGTACATACGAGGCAGTGTTATAAATGTTCCTGAATTCTTATCAAGATAATATTCCACAATTCCAAAAAGTCCACCTATATATACAAGAATTATAAGCAATGCCCTTAATGGAAAATCTCCTGTCTTATCTTCAAGCTGTGTTCCATTATCCTGTACACCATCTAACACCTTAAAATCAATTCTGAATGTGTCATCTCCGGATATGTATTCCTCGTAACCTTTTCTTATCTCTTCCTCTGCCTTTTCTGAATGCTTTTTAAATATGTCTACAGAATCAACATAATTAACTGCAACCTCAGGCGAATATGCCTTAAACATAGCAGAAAAGAATATCTCATCAGTCATTGAGCTGACAAAATCTGACCTGCATATGATAAGCTCTATAATGTCTCTGTAGCTGCCACTGTCAAGCTTATCCTTAAGCCCGGTACCAACTACATAGCCACACTCTGTGTATTTATTCATTATATCCTGCTCAAGCTTTTCCTGCGATTCTGCTTCGTAGAATTGAACTGAATAATTGCCATTCACAAGATAATCTCTTGTCATTATGGCAATCTTATCGTCATCTTCAAGCACTATTCCAACCCTTACAGGCTCTGTATCCTTAAGAGACGCTGTATGCATAATTATTAACGCTGCAACAGGCATTGCAATAAGCACCACGACAATCACAGGATTCTTTAACTGCCTTTTAACAAGCAGATACAGCCAGTATAACAATCTCTTCATTATCTGTCTCTCCTTATCTTAACCGCCAATGCCCCTGCTGCCTGAAATATAATTATCCACAAAACATTTGTCATAATGGTACTGATATCCACAGTTCCCTTGATTATCTGACATGCAAGTGTGAATAAGCCGTTAGTCGGAAGATACATGCCAATAACCCTCACACCCGGCGCAAGAAATGCTGATGAAACAATACATCCGGATGCATACATGCACGCCATTCCAAGGATACACACCGTAATAACTGAATACACCGTGTCGTCAACTACTGAGAATATACAGTTTATAAATGAAACTGCCGCATACACAAGCACCACAATCCCCAGTATGGAAGCAATGAATTCTCCAACTGTCGAAACTGCCAGAACTCCTGATATTGCAGGCACCCCCAGCCTCATTACATTAATTATAATAAAAATCACTTCAAATATCATTATATACACAATGCCAACTCCGGTAGTTCTTGCAATTCCGGTATCAAATGCTGATATTCCCGCACCTTTAAGGCTCTTTGCAAGCGACCTGCTCTCCCCCTTCATATTGCCGGCACATGTTATTGTGCTAAGTAAAAGCAGCATCACAATTGCTGTGCATACATAGAACTGTACTGTACTCAAGCCTTCTTTAACCGATATATCTCTTGTCTTAAAGTATATGCTTCTGTTAAGTGCATACGAAAGATATATGTCATTAAGCTTATTCTCATGTGTTCCCCGCAGTCCCCTGTAATTCTTAAGCACTCCATTGAACAAGTCGTCAAATGTATATATCCCCGCTTCTGCAGTTGCAAGGTCTGAGCCTCCTGCTCTCACCATCTCACGGAATATCATTGATGTATTATTAACGCCCGCTGACGGACACACAACCTCAACAGGTGTATTCTCGCCCGACATAATATCTCTTATCATGTTCTCTGGCACGATAATAGCCATAACATAATAATTATTTCTTAAACCATCTATAGCCTGCTGTCTGTCAGTATATTCAAATGTACAGACATTCTTAATTGTGTCTATCTCACTGACATAATTGAATGCCATCTTAATATATCGAAACTCCTTATTATCATCTGCCGAATCAGAGTTTTCTGTCTCATCATAATCAGGATACACAACAGCAACCTTCATTCTCAGGTCACTGTCCTGTGCCGTTGCAATGCCCACGCATGTACTTATTGCAATCACAAGTACTGCCGTCACTATCGTACCCAGAATTATCTTCGGTATAGATAAAAATGCGGATTTTATCTGCAATTTTAATAATTCCAGTTTTCTTCTCATCTAATCCCCCAATTAAATCTATCTGTGAATAATCTCTAAAAGCTCATTGCCGGTAACCGGATGGTCAAGTTCATTAAGCTTACCATTCTTTAAAAGATACATTCTGTCAGCAAGCTTTAATTCACCTTCTTCGTGGCTTGTTATAATGACTGTACCTCCGCTTTTCGTATAAGCAGACAGATAATTCATAATATCCTGTTTACATACAATATCTAACGAAGCTCCCGGCTCATCTAGTATAAGTACAGGTGGATTCTTAGCCAGTGCACAGCATATACTTAAACGCTTCTTCATGCCTCCTGACAGCTTATCAACACGTTTGTCAAGATATCCTGATACTCCTAACACTGCAGGAACACCGTTTAATAAGTCTGCTTCCATATTTCTTCCGGTATCACAGTACCAGAATTTAAGATTATCTCTTGCCGACAGCTTCTCCATAAGTGGATTCTCCTGCGGCACAAAACCAATATATTTCTGAAACATCTTCGCATCTGCAAATGCATCTGTGCCATCTATCTTAAGACTTCCTCCATCTGCCTTAAGACTTCCTGCCAGTATCTCCAGAAGAGTAGATTTGCCACAGCCGTTGGCACCGACTATGGCAATATACTCTCCGCTGGCAGCATGAAACGAAGCGCCGTTAAGCACTATCGTTTTCCTGCCATATGATTTTCTAATATTTTCCACCTCTATAAACATACATATATCTCCACATTAATTCTGGGCTGCTGTATCAAACTGGCTGTAATACAGCTTGTGATAGAATCCGTTCTTAGCCAGTAATTCTTCATGATTACCCTGCTCTATAATATGTCCGTCTTTCATAACAAGAATAACATCCGCAGACTGGATAGTTGAAAGTCTGTGGGCTACAATAAAGCTTGTTCTTCCCTCCATCAGCTTTGCAAATGCATTCTGTATCTTTATCTCTGTTCTTGTATCAATAGAAGATGTAGCCTCATCAAGAATAAGCATTGGCGGCTTTGCAAGCATAATTCTTGTTATACATAAAAGCTGCTTCTGTCCCTGTGAAAGGCTTCCACCATCCTCGCCTATAACTGTGTCGAATCCGTTAGACATTCTCTTGATGAATCCATATGAATGTGCTGCCTTGGCTGCTGCAATAATCTCTTCCTCTGTAGCATCAGGCTTACCCATTACGATATTCTCTCTTATAGTCCCTGACTTTAGCCATGTCTCCTGAAGCACCATACCAAAGCCCTGTCTTAATGATTTTCTTGTCATCTGTCTTATATCAGTTCCTGATACATCAATGCTTCCACTGTTAACATCATAGAATCTCATAAGAAGATTAATAACTGTTGTTTTACCACAGCCTGTAGGTCCTACAATCGCAATTCTCTGTCCCTTCTTGACATGAAGATTGAAGTTCTCAATAAGCTTCTTGTCAGGTACATAGGAAAAGCACACATCATTAAGCTCAACTGTTCCGTCAACCTCATCAATAACCTTTGCGTCTTTAGCATCAGGAATCTCAGGGTCTTCTTCAATAAGTTCAAATATTCTGGCTGCACATGCAATAGCATTCTGAAGTTCAGTAACAACGCCTGATATCTCATTAAAAGGCTTAGTATACTGGTTGGCATAGCTTAAGAAGCTTGATAACTGGCCAACTGTGATACCTGCACTAACTCCGTTAATGCCATTGATAGCTGAAAATGCACCAACAATCGCAACACTCGCATATACAAGACTGTTTACGAATCTTGTTGAAGGATTAGTTATAGATGAGAAGAAGATTGCCTTTAAGGAATACTTCTGAAGTCTTTCATTAATCTCATCAAATTTTCTTACCGCCTCATCTTCATATCCGTAAGCCTTAACTACCTTCTGTCCGCCAATCATTTCATCAATAAGTGCTGTCTGCTCGCCTCTTGTCTCAGACTGAAGTTTGAACATGCTGAAGGTCTTCTTGGCAATAAAGCTTGCAACTAAAAACGAAAGTGGCGTGATAACAACAACAGCAAGTGTAATCTTAGCATTGATTGTAATCATAAATATAAGTGTTCCAAGTATAGTCATGACACCTGTAAAAAACTGTGTGAATCCCATAAGCAGACCATCTGCAAACTGGTCAACATCAGCTATTACACGGCTCACAATCTCACCATATGAATGTCCGTCAATGTACTTGAGTGGAAGCACCTGAATTTTTTCTATAGCCTCATTTCTTATATCTCTTGTTACTTCATATGTGATTCTGTTGTTACATATGTTCATAAGCCACTGTGAAAGTGCTGTAATTCCAACAAATATACCGATTCTTATAAGTATATTCACAATCTTTGCAAAATCCACATTATCCACACCGATAATGCAGTCAATTCCACGACCTACAAGAATTGGTACATAAAGTGTAGTTGCAACAGTTACTGCTGCCATAATAAGCGATAATATTATAAAAAAGCTGTGCTTCTTAATTCTTTTAAGGAGTTTTACAAATGTTGATTTATTCTTCTTCATTATGCTACACCCCCTTCTGAATCTGCTTTCTTAAACTGTGATTCATATATTTCTTTATAAACCTCACAATTTGCAAGAAGCTCGTCATGTGTTCCCATTCCTGCAACCTGTCCGTCATCTAATACGATAATGAGATCAGCATACATAAGTGATGCCGCTCTCTGTGAAACTATGAACACAGTAGGAGAATTGTTCATTCCCCTTATAGCTTTTCGAAGTGCTGCATCAGTTGCAAAATCAAGAGCTGATGCACTGTCATCAAGAATAAGCACATCCGGCTTTCTTACGATTGCTCTTGCAATAGTAAGTCTCTGTCTCTGGCCACCTGAAAGGTTCTTACCTCCCTGCTCTATAACATAATCCAGACGTCCCTGCTTAGAATCTACGAATTCCTTAGACTGTGAAATCTCAAGTGCTTCATCTATCTGCTCATCAGTAGCACCCTTCTTTCCCATCCACATATTCTCTCTTATAGTACCTTTAAAAAGTACTGCTTTCTGCATAACGATACCGACCTTATTTCTTAAAGTCTCAATATCATAATCTTTAACATTTACACCATCAACAAGTACTTCGCCCTGTGTAGCATCGTACAGTCTCGGAATAAGATTAACAAGACTTGATTTACCTGAACCAGTACCACCGATAACACCGATTGTCTGGCCTTTCATAGCCTTGAAATTAATTCCTTCAACTGAAGGTGCACCTGAACCGCTGTATGTAAGTGAAACATTCTTAAATTCAACACATGGCTGTTCTTCCCTGGCTGCAGCTTCCTTAACGCTGCCATCTGCCATTCCAGATGTCACTTCGAATACAGACTCAATTCTTCCTGCACATGCAAGTGCCTTAGTTATTGTAATGATAAGATTGGCAAGCTTGATAAGTTCAACTAATATCTGTGACATATAATTGTAAAGTGCAACGACCTGTCCCTGTGTAAGTGCACCGGCGTTAACTCTTACTCCGCCAATCCATATAAGTGCAATTATTGATACATTTACAACAACATAAGTAAGCGGATTCATAAGTCCTGATATCTTACCAACGAATTTCTGCAACCTGTTAAGGCTTTCGTTATCGTTTTTGAAACGCTTAACCTCATCCTGTTCCTTATTGAATGCTCTGATAACTCTCACACCGGTAAGGTTCTCTCTTGTTATTCCAAGAATCTTATCAAGTCCTGACTGTACATTTTTGTACATAGGTCTTGTTGCAAGCATGATACCGAATACGATAAGTGCAAGTACCGGGATTGCCGCAACAAATACAAGTGCTGCCTTCACATCAATAGTAAATGCCATAATCATCGCACCAAATACAATAAATGGTGAACGAAGGAACAGTCGCAGTACCATGTTGATACCATTCTGTACCTGATTAATATCACTTGTCATTCTTGTTACAAGTGTCGATGTACCAAGTGTATCCATCTCTGTGAATGAGAATGTCTGGATATGTGCAAATAAACTGTGTCTCATTCCTGTTGCTGCACCAACTGCAGCCTTGGCACTGAAATACTGTGCTGTGATGGCACATACAAGTCCTATGATTGCAAGAAGTATAAGCATAAAACACATCTGCATAATGTATCCCTTGTCTGCATTAACAATACCCTTATCGATAACTGATGATACTACCAGCGGCACAAACAGCTCAAATATCGCCTCAAGCATCTTAAAAAGCGGTGCCAGAACACATTCCTTTTTGTAATCCTTAAGGAATCTCATAATCATTTTCATAAGAAAACTTCCTCCATTAATTCAGTGACACTAAAGCGTCCATAAGAAACTTATATGAATAACATCTCTTCATGCCAAAGTACTCTCTATAAACTTCATAATTGTAATATGAATGTTCGAACTGTCTTGAATACAAATGTGCTATATCAACGCGCATTGTAAAATCAGGCGTACATCCGGACGCCTCATTAGCTGCTGCCATAATGTCCACTGCAAGTATGCCTATAACCGCATTCTTTGCTTTAAGCAGGATATCGTAATCATTCACTGCGTCAAGCATGTATCTATACACATAGTACATTGCAAGCTGCTCATATTCATGTGCAAATACTTCACTTCCCGCATGGTAAGTTTTCATTACCGCTGCAAGCCCAGAATCATCCGTCAGCCCGTCTAAGAACTGTCTTACTCTTGCCACATGAATATTCCAGTCAGGATTGATTACCTCCATTCCTTTAAAGTCATCAAAGAAATGCCTCAATCCCTTTATCAGCCTTTTGCCATGCAGCTTCTCATCCCGGCTTTTTAGTCTGTCAAGCAGCTCCTCTCTGTAATCAGGTCCACAGAACCTTTTTGCAACACCAGCTATAAGCTCGTCCCTTTCATCATCAAGATGCTTCTGGATACGCTTTGCATAATCAAGGTAGAGCATCAGTCTCTCAAATATACTTATATCCCTGTCTGATATTATTCCAAAAGCCACTATTCTTGCCTGCCGAAGCTGCATATATGTATATGCGTCTATATCATTAGGCTCAGGCGTAAGGCTGTTATCCTCAGCCGAATCAAATTTAAGTTCATCTTTATAAGAAAACATCAGCTCACCAGCCGTCTTACACGAGGGGGCTATGCCAATTTCTCTTATATTGCCATAATCGTTAATAAATCTTGGAAACTCTGCACATGTTTCACACAGCTTATCCTCTCCAAGTTCTATATATAAATCGCACAGATTATCATCATTAAGAAAAGGACATCGTCCTCCTTCTTTCAGTGTAAATGTACATTCTCCGTCCTGTGATGGTACCATTACACTCTTCAGGCGCTTTCCAAAAGCACCTTTAACTGTTTTATAATATTTGTAAGAATTCTTATCAACATCGACATCCCACCCGGCACAGCATGTATCTGTACAGGCTCCTGCAATGCATCTAAAATCCTTATAATAATGTGGTGTCATTACTTTCATTTTATTATCTCCCGCATATAAACCGGTATATTAAGTGCATCTGTTAACTACGCAAAAATTGTCTGCCACACCTTATTAGTGCAGCAGACACATTTACATGTACATATTATTATAATTACTGTTCTTTTTCTTGTCTACAATATACTTATACACTGTGACACACGCAAGAATAATCATAAGCCCCTCAGCTGCCATGTATGTATAGAACAGATATGGCTGTCTTAACGCTGACACAAGAAGCGGTGAGCTGACTGCAAAATCATACATTCCCGTATCACCTATATATTTAGACATAACAACCGTACTCATGATTGTTATATTAGGAAAAGACATATTACCAAGCACAAGTGCCACAATCAGCACCGTATTGCGTATCAGAAAAAATGTCCTGCTCACCTTAGCTTTACTAAGACAGCTCATAACAATGCCTCCAATTATACATACAAGAAATAAAAGAAACATCATATACATCTCAGAAGCTGCAAATGCAGACACTTCTGTTGTCGCAGTCTCATATCCTGTAAGCAGTGCAAAGAACCCAAATATAGAGCGGCCACCCATAATACATGCCGCTAGAACAAATAATAATAGTAATAAATTCCTTCTGTTTAACTTCCTGTTATCCATAATTCCTCCATTTGTATTATTATCGCAATTATGGAGACAGATTTCAAGTAATTTATATAAACTTACTGCGCCACTTAATTGCCTCGTCACGATACGCAATTGCTGTCTCCATAAGTTCATTATACTGTGCCTTTACACTTTCTATTGTTGCCTCAAGCTGGCTTATTGTCTGTATTGCCTGTCTGTTTTCCTGCATATATGTATTAAGCTGGTTTTCGTACTCTGATATTTTCTGTTCATTCTGCATCAGCATGTCTGTATCCTGACATTTAATGAATTTTCCATCTGATGTTATTTCATAGAAACTGTCTACATACAAAAATGCTTTTCCCTGCATTCCAAACACTTCATACATATCAACATTTTCACAATCAACAGGAATATTAAGACTGTCACCTTCTTCCAGTGGGTAGACAGCTCGCAGCGACAGTCTGTCCGTAAGCGGGTTTGTCACCATATAAAAAAGCATTAACCTGTCTTTATTTACTACAAGCTGTGGACAGTGCATATCTGGGTTCTCGCTGCTTTTCACACGAAAAAGTGCTTCGTTGTTCATCACATTTTTAACAAGAATATCTCCGTTCTGGTTCTGATATGCATAATATATTGTGTCTCCAAGCACTACATCTGAAAGTCCGTCCAGAAAGTCTGACACAAGCATTATCGGGCGTTCTATACCGTCTATGTACGCCGTTCTCAAAAATATATATCGTGATATGCTATAGATTATAAGCCGTCTGTCGCTGCCTGCTGTGTATACATTTGCCATAAAAGGACACTCCCGTTTTTATACTATTATATGGTCACGCGAATGTAGATAGAACATATAATGTAGTAAAGAAACGAAGAAGGAAAAGATAATGGCTAAATGTAAATGCAGCAAATGTGGTTCTACCCGCATTGTAAGCAATATTGTGCAGAACATGCCTAATGGCTGCTTTGATGTATGCACGAACCCGATATGCGGTTCCCCCGATGAACTCAGTATTCTTGCCCCTCTTATCTATGATGAGATAGGTATTAATCTGTGTACCACATTCGCTGTCGGCACAGATATTTCAACGACTTATCCAACAGCTACCAACGCATCAGTCAGTGTTATAGATATAGCCTACACTTATGGTGATGAAAATGTTGAAATCACCCAGATAGCCGGAAGACCTAACTGCTACTCTGTGAAACTTGCCAACCTTACTGTAACATTTGCAGTAACGCTTTATGATGAGTCATGCAGAGCATTAGCAACTCTTACCCCAACGGCAGTCTACCTTCCTAACTCAACTACTGCTGCAACTTATGATGAAGATACCAATCCGACATCTGTCACCCTTGAAATATTCGCTCCTTACGGAGTTTCCTACAACTCGAATAACGCAACTCCACCTGTTTATACGCCTGCACTTAACAGTATAGGTTTCTTGTCATCTGCCAATGTTGTAACCCAGGGACTCAACCTTTATGCAATACCTAAGCTTTTAGGTCTTGATACTACAGATGACGAGGTTACTGTAGGTCTCACTCTCATCTTACAGAGCCTTTACTTCTGTGGATACCGCGTAACAAGTGCCGGCAGAATCTCAACGCCTAAGGGAAGCATTGTTTCCGGTGAAGAATCTGACTGCATCAAGTTTGTTTGCGGAAACCTCTTAGACAGAGCCATCAAGCCTCTCGATTTAAGTCCACCTTCATGCGAAGGTAACTTAAAGAAAGACTGCAAGAAGCCTTGCATGAATGACTGCACCGACACTCTTAATACTAACAGCACAGCCTGCCAGAGTGCATGTAATAATGGCAATAGCAGCCAGACTTCCTCTGGTGCATGCACCGGACCTTGCAATGGCATATACAGCAAGACTAACTGATAACTTCTATCTGTGGGAACAGACGCCTGCTTGTCATCTGTTCCCATGTACATATTTTCTTCCTTTGGACTTCTGCGCGCCTTTCCTCCGCTTCAACGTCCAATCCACCGCTCTTTCTTGCTCCTTTTGGACTTCCTCCGTGTATTCCTCTGCTTCAATGTCCAATCCACCACTCTTTTCCGTTCCTTTTGGACTTCCTCCGTGCATTCCTCTGCTTCAACGTCCAATCCACCACTCAATTTCTTCCCTTTTGGACTTTTGCTTGCCTTTCCACTACTTCAACATCCAATTCCAATCTATACGCTCACATTTTCTTCCATCGCAAATATTTTAATTGCTAATTTCCCTACTATGTGTGTATAATTAATGAAATATATTATATTGAACTGTTGTATACACAGTCGCAAAGTGAATATATTTAGCTGTGGATGCTCTCTGGAGCAGCCACAGCTAAATATATTCGCTTTGCAGCGTCCGTATACACCACAGTTCGCATGGAAAGGAGTTACTAATGAATTTTAAAAAGTACAGGTCGAGATTCCTTTTGGTTTTTGCGGCCCTCACTCTCTTGTTCTCTTCTGTTCTTCTTACTTCATGTCAGGGCAAGAAGATTAAGAACACTGTATTTTCTGTAGATGATCTTGCAGGCAAGACTATTGGTGTTCAGTTAGGAACAACTGGTGATACTCTCGTAAGTGATTACGAAACTGACGGTTCTGGCACAACAGTATCAAGATACAACAAAGGTTCTGATGCTATACAGGCTTTAAAGCAGGGTAAAGCTGATGCTGTTGTTATTGATGAACAGCCTGCTTTAGCATTTGTTAAAGCTAATCCAGACCTTACAATTCTTGAAGAAGAATTTGCAAATGAGGATTATGCCATCTGTGTTGCTAAGGGCAATTCCCTTACTGCAAAGCTCAATGAGGCTATTGAAGTACTTATGGCAGATGGAACTATCCAGAAGCTTATTGACGATTATGTTGGCGATAATGCTACATTTTCAGGTTACAAATCACCAGACGGTATAAGACGTACTAATGGAACTCTTGTAATGGCTACAAATGCTTACTTCAAGCCATACGAATACTATGAAGGGGGTTCTATTATCGGTATTGACGCTGATATTGCACAGGCTATTGCTGATTACCTCGGAATGAATTTAAAGATTGAGGATATGGAATTTGATTCAATTATCACTGCCGTATCTTCTGGTAAAGCTGATTTCGGTATGGCTGGTATGACAGTTACTGATGAGCGTAAGAAAAATATCGATTTCACAACTACTTATACAACTTCTAAGCAGGTTATTATTGTCCGTGACGACAATGCGTCTGCATCAGGCATGAGCTTTGCTGAGAAGTTCAAGACAGACTTCGTCAAAGAAGCAAGATACACATATCTTCTTAAGGGTCTGTTAAATACAGTAATTATTGCATTCTTTGCAGCACTTATGGGTGTTGTTATTGGTTTCCTTATTGCAGTTGTCCGTTCTAACCATGATAAGACAGGACATATGAAGATTCTTAACTTCATTTGCAACATTTATCTTACTGTAATCAGAGGAACACCAACTATGGTACAGCTGCTTATTATCTACTATGTAATATTCAGTTCTGTACATATTGACAAGCTTATTGTTGCGATACTTGCATTTGGTATCAACTCAGGTGCTTATGTTGCCGAAATATTCCGTTCAGGTATTATGTCTATTGATAACGGACAGTTTGAAGCAGCACGAAGCCTTGGTCTTTCTTATAAAACAACTATGATAAGTGTTATTCTTCCTCAGGCATTCAAGAATGTTCTCCCAGCACTTGCTAATGAGTTCATTGTTCTGTTAAAGGAAACATCTATCAGCGGTTATATCGGTCTTAACGACCTTACAAGAGGCGGCGATATTATCCGAAGCATAACTTATGATCCAATGCTTCCACTTATTGGTGTTGCCATCATCTACCTTGTAATGGTTATGGGACTTTCACAGCTTGTTAAGAAACTTGAGAGGAGGTTAAGAAACAATGAGCGATAATACTAACGAAATCATACTTGAAGTTAAGGATTTGAAGAAATCTTTTGGCGACCATGTTGTATTAGAATCAATCAATACAACAGTCCGCAAAGGAGAAGTTATTGCAATTATCGGACCATCTGGCTGCGGTAAATCAACATTTTTGCGTTCACTTAACCTTCTTGAAACTCCTACAGAAGGTCATGTATTATTCCATGAGCAGGATCTTACAGATAAGAGTGTAAATGTGGATGAATTAAGAGAGAAGATTGGAATGGTGTTCCAGCATTTTAACCTTTTCCCTAATATGACTATAAGAAGAAACATAACCCTTGCTCCTACTAAGCTTGGACTTATGAGCAAAGATGAAGCTGATAAGAAAGCTGATGAGCTTCTTGCAAGAGTGGGACTTTCTGACAAAGCCGATGCTTATCCTAACCAGTTAAGTGGTGGTCAGAAGCAGCGAGTTGCTATTGCAAGAGCACTCGCAATGAATCCTGAGATAATGCTTTTTGACGAGCCGACATCCGCACTTGATCCTGAAATGGTTGGTGAGGTTCTCGCAATCATGAAGGAACTTGCTGCATCAGGAATGACAATGATTGTCGTAACTCATGAGATGGGATTTGCAAAAGAAGTTGCCAACAGATGCATGTTCTTCTATGATGGAGTCATCAATGAAGAGGGGGCTCCGGAAGAATTCTTTGGCAATCCTCAGAGTGAGAGATTGAAGGATTTCTTGTCGAAGGTGCTTTAATTAGTACAGTGAGGGAGTCGCTTGGGTGTATGTTTATATTGCATGCTCTCATGGATTCCTCGCCTAGTGAAAGTAAATAACGCCATCTGCAAAGTCTATTACTATGCATGAAATCAAACGCGCTTCGCTTGAACGAGATTTCATGCACAGACCTTCTGCAGATGGCGTTATTAACATTCACACGACTCGTCATAAATCGAGCACACAACATAAACATACACCCAAGCGACACCACCCCGCTACTAAGCAGCCAAGCCTTCCACGGCTGGTGCAAACGTATCTTATCAACAGAGGACATCACGCATTTCACCAGCCCCCACCCAGAATGCAATGCCGCAGGCGAGCATTCGTCCGGAGGCTGACTACTTGAAGAAGAAAAAGTCAGCCGTACAGTATGCTGTGGGATAGGTGTGTGGTATCCTTAGGTGTATGCCCGAATATTCTTATGTCGTGTGAAAGTTAATGCCGCAATCTGCTAAAGGTTGCGGCATTTAGTTTCACTAGACATAAGAATCCTGAGGGCAGATGCCTAAGGACATCTCACACCCTTCCACAGCACACTGTACGGCGTCCGGACTATCAAGCCTCCTTCGAGTAGTCAACCTTCAGAAGACACAATCCCTTCGCCGGCGCAGTTGCACCTGCAAGGCTTCTGTTTCTCTCCTCTAAAAGTTCATACATACTCTCTGGTGTTCTCTTTCCCTGTCCAACTTCAAGAAGTGTACCACTTAATATTCTTACCATGTACTGCAGGAATCCGCTTCCATGATATGTAAGATTAAGGAATGAACCCTTTAAAGAAACATCTATCGAATAAATCTCACGGACTGTCGATTTCTTCATCTTGGGATTACCACAAAATGATGCATAATCATGTTCTCCAGTAAGTATGTCTGCTGCCTTCTTCATGGCTTCAACGTCCAGCTTACCCTCAATTATATTGACATATTTTCTGTTAAATACAGGCTTCTTATCCCCAACATAACATGTATAGCAGTAAGTTTTCCCCTGCGCATTGTAACGGCTGTGGAATCTGTCAGATGCAATACGAACCTCCTGCACACAGATATCTTCCGGAAGATATCTGTTCATATAATCGCATATATCATCTTCCTTCATCTTAGTTTCCATATGCGCATTGGCTACCATTCCCTTTGCATGCACTCCGGCATCTGTTCTTCCTGCACCTATAACCTCAACCTCAGTTCCTGTCATGGCAGAAAGCACTGATTCTAACTTGCCCTGAATTGTCATATCTGTAGTTGGCTGATGTTCCCAGCCATAATACCTTGTACCATCATAAGTAATTATCATCTTATAATTCTTCATTCATATCTCCCATTCATTCTTCTGATTTGAAGCCATATAATTTCATACAATTAACATCTGTAATCTCATCTCGCAAAATACTGTCCATAAGCACATTTTCTCATCTTGCCAGATTCTGCTTCATACCATCGAGAAAATCATATATTTCATCCATAAACACCTTGCCATAGCGCTCATATTTATTCTCACCGACACCGCTTACTGACAGCATTTCTTCCTGATTAAACGGAACTTTAAGACACATATCTATAAGCGTCCTGTCTGAAAATATTACATATGGCGGAACGCCTACTGAAACAGCTATCTGTTTTCTTAACTCACGCAGTCTGTTAAACAACATAACACCTCTGTCATTAAGTGCATCCTCCGGCTTCTTTGACTTAGATGTTGCATATGCTGATTTTGCAGCAGCAGCAGAACGCTTCATTCTGTCTGCCACCATTGCAGCATTCCTTGATACAGGTGCACTGAAACGGTTTCCCGGATACATATAAGCCTCATCTGCTTCCTGCTCTGCCTCATCAACGACACAATTAGAGCAGTTATGGCAGTTATATCTTCCACCCTCTGGATTGTCTGGTCTTTCTCCAAAATATTTAAGTATATACTCTCTTAAACAACCTGTTGTCTTGCAGTAATCGACCATTGCATTAAGCCTTCTTTTATCAAGAATCATAAGCCGTGCCTGTTCTTCTGCATCAATATCAGGATTAGGCTCTCTGTGTTCTATGAAAAACTTATTTATCATGATATCCTGCGGAGAATACAGCAATACGCATTCTGAATCCTCTCCATCTCTTCCGGCACGTCCAGCCTCCTGATAATAATTCTCTATACACTGCGGCATATTATAATGAATTACAAATCTTACATTTGACTTGTCAATTCCCATTCCAAATGCATTAGTTGCAACAACAACCGGCTTGATATCATATATAAATGAATCCTGATTTTCTTTTCTCTCTTCTGCTGAGAGACCTGCATGATACTTAGTCACAGAAAGTCCGTTGGCATTAAGCATGTCATAGACTTTTTCAACATTTTTTCTTGTAGCACAGTATATAATTCCACTATCCTGTCTGTGGCTTACAAGGTAATCAAGTATATATGAATCCTTGTCCTTAATATGCTTGACCTTGAATGTCAGATTGCTTCTGTCAAAACCTGTAGTGAGTATTACCGGTCTTTCGAGGGAAAGAATCTGCAATATATCATCTCTTACTTTGCTTGTCGCTGTAGCTGTAAATGCGCTTATTATAGGACGCCTTGCCAGCTTCTTAACAAATGACAATATATTCAGATAACTTGGTCTGAAATCCTGCCCCCACTGTGATATACAGTGAGCTTCATCTACAGTAATCATAGATATCTCTACATGCGTGGCAAAATCAAGAAATCCCCAGGTTTCCAGCCTTTCAGGTGCAACATATATAATTTTATACCGTCCCTGCTTTGCATATGCGAGTGCCTTAGTTATCTGATTATCTGTAAGAGAACTGTTAATATAAGCTGCATGTACACCTGCCTGATTAAGTGCTCCAACCTGATCCTTCATTAGCGATATAAGTGGAGATACAACAAGAGTAATGCCGGACATTAACAATGCCGGCACCTGATAACATAATGATTTTCCCGCACCTGTAGGCATAATTCCTAACACATCCTGCCCAGCAAGAATAGCATCAACTAACTTTTCCTGACCTGGACGAAATGAATCATACCCAAAATAATGCTTTAATATTCCGTATTTATCCATATATCACTCTCTTTTCAATCTTCTCTTACTCTCATACATTTTCTTATCAGCTCTGCTTCTCGTATCTTCAAAGTTCTTATCTGTCTTTATATCATATTCGGCATAACCACATGCAATCTGTACATTAAGTCCTTTAATTCCAAGTTCCTTTTCAGCATACTTTTCAAGTTCCCTTAGTTGCTTCACATGTCTTGCATTATCAAATTTTTTTGACTTCTGATTAATTACAGTACAGAATTCATCCCCGCCTATACGATAACATTTGCCATGACTGCCAAATATCTCTTTAATAATTCTGGCTGATGCCTGAATATAGGCATCTCCTGCTGCATGCCCCAGATTATCATTACACCACTTGAGATTATTAAGGTCAAATGTTGCTATAGAATATCCTTCATAATCAGAAGTTTCATGTTCCCACTCCTGAAATGCAGAGCGATTATAAACCCCTGTCATAGTATCAGTTACAGCCATCTCTTTGTAGAAATCTGCCTTCTGTCCTTCTTTAATCTTCTCAAATGCTTCTGATATGCTCTCATAACCAAGCACAATAATAAATACAAGAATACCCAGTTTTCCTATAAGATCTGTCTGCTGCATTCCCTTATAATATGCAATAAGATCAACAATCATAGAAATCCCAAGTGCAGCCGCACCTATAATATTAGCTTTTACTTTTCTGTCAAAGCCATTGACATGTATTCTCTTAATCAGCACGCCGCAGAAATATATCAGTGATATAATAAGCATCATATGAATAATATATACACTATTTTTAAATTCCTTCACAGCAGTCATGTGGCATACAAGCAGTACTATATCTATTACAGTAAATAATGCACATAACACATTACTTACCACAGATTTCTTTTCTGCCTGAAAAAAATTCTTCTCTGCCTGTATAAATGGTACCGGCATTATCATAAGCAGCATATAACCGATGAGTGAAGCTATTTTACGGTCTTCAATAAGAAGTGTTGCAAGATCTGTCTCATTAAGTGCCCATGCACCTATAATCATTGCAAATAATCCAAAATAAAAAAGTGCTTCTGTCTGTGCTATATTTTTTCTGCATATAATCCACAGAATAACCATTGCAAATCCAACCAATATTATAAAAGAACTCAAAATTACTGACGGCAATGATTCTGCTATAAGTTCCTTTATAATCCTTGTTTCGTCACCATATTCAAATGAAGTTTCCCTTGCCTTATATCCATCATAAACATTGGTAAGTCTGACAACAACATCTGTTGTATATGAAGGTACATTGATTATTGTATAATTCGTTCCTGTAGTTGTTCCGTATATTGACTTATGATTCCTTACATAATATATAAGTTTATCACCTGCATATACTTCAACATTCTGATGTCTGCTGACAAATGCAAGTGCCATATTATTCCCTGACGTTGCATCAAGCTTAATGTGATATTCAATTTTACCATCACCGATATATCTGGTATTCTCAGGTTTTATAGATATCCTTGTCTTACTGTCAGCTGGTGTTTTCATATCAACCGTACTGAATATAAAAGCCGATCCCATAAAAATAAGAAATGCCAGGAGAATAACACAATATATAATTCTGTTAATTATCTTAATCCTTTTCATAAATAAAAAAGCCTTTCGACTGTATTATAGATTTGTCCGTAATACTTTCGACTCCATAATACAGTAGATTGGCTTCATTTTCAAATATTTTTTCTTTACTATTATATCAATTATATATTCTTTGCAAGATCAGCTGGGTTCTCTGAATGTTTAAGAGCAGCTTCTCTTGAAATAACCCTTGTCTTAACAAGATTAGCAAGCGAATAATTCAATGTATGCATACCTGATGAAAGATTTGACTGTAAAACGGTCTGAATCTGATTAGTTTTCTTTTCCTTAATAAGGTTGGCTACAGCCGTATTATTAAGCATAACCTCTGTTGCCGCAATTCGGCCTTCCTTTCTTGCAAAAGGTACAAGTGTCTGTGTAATAACACCCGTAAGAATTGAAGAAAGCTGGATTGTAAGAGCAGGCTGTGCCTCTATCGGGCATGCGCTGATAATTCTTTCAACGGTCTGTGCTGCACTCTTAGTATGCAATGTTGACATTACAAGATGTCCTGTCTCAGCAGCAGTAATAGCCGCATTGATTGTCTCATAATCTCTCATTTCACCTACAAGGATTACATCAGGATCTTCTCGAAGTGCTGAACGAAGTGCAGATGCAAAATTAGGGACATCTCTTCCAACCTGTCTCTGATGAATCATAGACTGCTTAAAACCATATACATACTCGATAGGATCCTCTACTGTAATAATATGTCTTGCCATATTATTATTAATATAATCAATCATTGCAGCAAGTGTTGTAGACTTACCACTACCTGTAGGACCTGTTACAAGAACAAGACCACTTCTCTTAGATGCTAGCTCTGCAAGCAACTTTCCTGGAAGTCCAAGATCCTCAAATGATGGTATATTTGCATCCAGTAAACGGATACTGGCTGCAAGATTTCTTCTCTGGTGATAGATATTAATTCTTAATCGTCCACCTGACTCGTCAGATGCAGCAACATCAATATCTTCTCCATTCTTAACCCTTCTTATATCCTCATCATTAAGAATATCAAACAGCATTTTTTCTGTTTCTTCAATCGTTGGCTTAATATCAATCAGTTTAAGTTCTCCAAATCTTCTTACTGCTACAAAATCTCCTGCTGTAATATGCAAATCTGAACATTGTACACTTCTTGCTTTTCTTATTAACTGTTTTAATTCCATGTTCCCCTCCCATACATTTTGTTCATTAGTATGAACAACAATAAGATACTACCACAATAAAAATACGTATTCAATCATACTTTTATCCCATTTTTCTTGCAGATATCATTAAGGCAGCATCTTTCACAATGCGGCGTAGTACGCGCCGTACATACTTCTCTTCCGTGGTCTACAAACCTGTGGCACAATCCGCTTCCTTCTTCCGGCGGGACTATCTTCCACAATGCCATCTCAACCTTCTTAGGCTCTTTCTCGTCTTTTACAAGACCTATTCTGTTACAAAGCCTTATACAGTGTGTATCTGTAACAATTGCCGGCTTTCCGAACACATCACCCATAATAAGATTGGCACTCTTTCTTCCAACTCCAGGAAGCTTTAATAATTCTTCCATGCTGTCAGGAACTTTATCGTTATACTGCTCATGAAGCATACGCATACATGCACATATATCCTTTGCCTTGCTTTTTCCAAGACCACAAGGTCTTATAATCTTTTCAATCTCTTCCGGAGATGCTGCAGCAAGTGATGCTATATCAGGATATTTCTCATACAGCCCCTTAACCACAACATTTACTCTTGCATCAGTGCATTGTGCCGCAAGTCTTACGCTTACAAGCAGTTTCCAGGCATCATCGTAATCAAGGCTGCACTCCGAATCCGGATATTCTGCCTTTAATCTTCTTATAACCTCTAAAGCAAGTTCTTTCTTAGTCATAGATTACGCATCTTTCTTCTTATAATTAGCAATTCCGAATATTGCAAGAAGCAATACACACGCAAATATCATCCAGCCAACAAGATAACCTGTTCCCCTTGGTTTAAATGTATCATAATAACCCTTAAGGTATACAACTACTATAATAGCCGGAAGTATATAACTCATATAGAATCTTAACCATTCAGGAAGCTTAGGACCTTTTCCTTCATTAGCTTCTTTTCTGAAGCCTTCCCAGCCCCAGCCATTCTTCTTGGTACAGAATAATACAAATATCATGCTTCCAAGAGGAAGCAGATTATATGAAACAAGGAAATCCTCCAGATCCATAATTGAACTTCCCGGACCAATAGGCTGGAAAGCTGCAAGCTTGTTAAAGCCTAATACAGCAGGAAGTGAAAGCAGTATCATGAATATAACATTACCTGCAACAACCTTTTTCCTTGAAAATCCCTTAAGGTCAATATAAAAAGCAATAATGTTCTCAAACACAGCAATTACAGTTGATAATGCTGCAAATGACATGAATACAAAGAATGCTGTTCCCCATATTCTTCCTCCCGCCATATGATTAAATATGTTAGGCAGTGTTATAAATAAAAGTGATGGACCGGCACCCGGAGCAACACCATATGCAAAGCATGCAGGAATAATTATGAATCCTGCCATAAGAGCAACAAATGTATCAATCAGAATTATATTAACAGCCTCTCCACCTATTGTTCTGTCTTTCTTTAAGTAGCTTCCGAATATCTCCATTGCGCCAATGCCTACACTAAGTGTAAAGAATGCATGTGTCATGGCATCAAATATAACCGGTCCTAAACCTCTTGATTTAATAGCATCCAGATTAGGCACCATATAGAATTTAACACCTTCTGATGCATTAGGAAGTACAAGTGAATGAACTGCCAGTACCACAATAAGGATAAGAAGAAGTAACATCATAACCTTAGTAATCTTCTCAACGCCCTTCTGTAATCCTAATACACATACACCAAACGAAAGTAAAACTGCAACAATCATCCAGATTGTCATTGTACCAGGCTGTGAAAGCATAGTTCCAAATGCTCCTGAAACCTCATCTGGCTCTAAACCTGCTAACGAACCTCTTGCCTCACGCCATGCATAATAAAGCATCCATCCTGCAACCATAGTATAGAAAGCCATTAATACATAGCTTCCTACTACCGATACCCATTTGAAATGATGCCATTTACTTCCCTTAGTCTCCAGTTCTTCAAATGCCCTTGCAGCACCTTTACCGCTTCCTCGTCCTACTGTGAACTCCGCACACATAATAGGAAATCCAAGAATTGCAAGAAATACAAGATAGATAAGCACGAATGCCGCACCACCATTTTCCCCGCATATGTATGGAAATTTCCACACATTACCAAGTCCCACCGCACACCCGGCAGACACTAAGATAAAGCCGAGTCGCGAGCCGAATTTTTCTCTCTCTTTCAAAATAAAACCTCCATCGTTAATATATTTACATTAATTAAGATTGTATCATATATTACTATATTTTCACAGCCAATTATTTCATACTCTCACTGACTTCTGATGTAATAGTCTGACCGCCCTGTTCATTCCATTCTTTTACAAATCTATCGAAGTAAGATATATCTTCTTCTCCGCTTATAATCTTTAAATATGCCTCTTTTTCTTTAGCCTTAAGTCTCCACCAATGGCTCTTCATTGTGTCTGTGGTCTTAAAATAAAGCGAGTCAACTACCTTTATATTATCCTGTGCAATCAGACTGCATGCCTTAATTCTTGACATATACGCTGCCCATTGCGTACTTGTTTTGTTAGCATTCTTGATATACTCACTACACGCATCATAAAATGAGCGTTCAAGAAGTTCCAGACTGTCAGGATTCTTTCTTCCTGAAATTGTGGCATCTATATTCCTGTAACATATTGAAAGTGCATTATTGTAATCAACATTTATTGATAAAGGTCTTGCCGTAGGTTCAACATTAAGCTGATAGTAATTCTTGAATTCTTCTGAGTCTGTACAGTCAAATCTTACCTTATCGAACATGACGCTTATCATCTTTGCTGCAATCTCAGGATGTTCATAGCCCTTTCTTACAACAACATATTTGTAACACGGATTCTGACTGTGATAACTCGTTGTCCCATCCGAATCTGTTGCTATTAAATATGGCTGCCAGTCTGCATCCGGATTCCTGCTTACTGCATTAGCAAGCGGATTATTCGGTGCCCACCATGGTCCGAAAAACGAGCCACACAGACCATTCTCTATAAGCTCACATATATTGGTTGATGTACGCAGAAGAAAATCATTATCTATAACGCCCTGATTGTACAGACTGCTTATATATGAAAGTGCTTCTTTTGCCTCATTTGTAACCGAACCATATACAATCTCACCATCGTCGTTCATTATCCACTGCTTTGGATACGCTCCAAAGCAGGCAAATATTATATCCAGCAGAAATTCACTGCTGTAACCACATTCACCTGTCACATCTGTATCCACTGCAAGCCCCACTGTATTAGGTTTTCCGGACGCATCCACGCCATTATTTCCAGGGTCTTCTGATATAAAATGCTTCACTATATTAACAACATCATCAATAGTGTGTGGCTCTGACAATCCAAGCTTATCCATCCAGTCTTTTCTTAACCACACAAGATTAGGTCCATCTGTTATATTAGTCTCCGGCAGTGCCATTATCTTTCCATCATATGTAACCATATCCTTAAGTGAATCGCCATAGCTTTCATACATTTTCCTGATTCTGTCACTTATACAGTTATTGTAGCTTTCTGTAAGGTCCTCTATAAGTCCTGCTTCCACTAACTGTTCAACCTCATCCTGACTTGATACAACCATAATATCCGGAAGGCTTCCCATTGAGATTACCATTGAAACATTAGTGTCATACTGGCTGTCGTTTGCTTCAAATACATCAACATTCTGCACATTTATCACAGACTTAATATAGCGTGTGTACGCATTATCCGTATAAGTGTCATTCTCCGGCATATTGGAATTATTAACACTTGTCATCTTTCCAAGTGTATATTCTATAGTCTCCGGGTAAGCTCCGAATGGAGTTGTTCTCGCTTCTTCCATTCTCGCATTGTATTCTTCATTATCATTAGACACAAAACCAGCCGGGCTTTTACACCCGGCTAATATAAGCATTATTCCTGTGACACCAAATGCCACACATTTTTTTAATGTTTGCTTTAATCTATTCATATATCTAACCCTTCACTGCACCTGTCATGCTTTCATTATAACATCTTTGCATTATCATAAACAAGGCTGCAATTGGAATTGATATAAGAACTGCTCCTGCTGCAAATCTTGTGTACCATACATCAACATACTCCTTTTCAAGCATCTGCCACAAGCCGATTGCTACAGTATAATACTTCGCATTTGCCCTGCAGATTACTCTTGCAAATATGAAATCCACCCAAGGTGCTATGAATGATGTAAGTATTGTATACACTATAATTGGTTTACTGAGAGGTATTGTTATCTTAGTAAATACCTGCCACTTCGTCGCTCCATCTATCATAGCAGCCTCATCTATTGTCTTAGGGATAGTATCAAAGAATCCCTTTGCAATGTAAAACTGTATTCCTGATGATGCTGAATATACAAGCACAAGCGCAACTCTTATCATTGCTCCTTCTGAAAGTCCTACTGCTTTAAGTATATAATATACGGCAACCATCGCCATAAATGCAGGGAAAAGTCCAAGTATCATTGCGATATTCATCATTGCTTTTCTCATCTTAAACTTAAGCCTTGACATACAGTAGGCTACTGACAGTACAAAAAATGTTGATATAATACATGAGAATACTGCTACTATCAGAGTATTGGTAAACATTCGTGGAAAATTAAGTATTCCTGTATCTGTAAAAAGCTTTACATAATTATCAAGTGAATACTGCTTTGGGAAGAAGGAGCTTGTATAAGCACCCTTCTGAGCCCTGAAGCTTGTGAGGAGTATCCAGAAAAGAGGACTTACCCACACTATCGCTAATATTGTAAGCACTGTATGTGCCAGTATATTTTTAATAGTCTTTTTCTTTTTCACTGGAATCCCTCCTCATCTTTATACGCTTTCGTTCTTCTGTATACAAGCAGTGAACCAATTGCTAAGAATATGAATGTCATAATACCGATAACAGCACCAAGATTATAATACTGATAATCTATTGTCATCTTGTACAGCCATGTTACCAGAAGGTCTGTCTTTCCTGCTGTTGCACCTGCCATAACCGGATCTCCCTTAGTCAGCAGGTAAACAATGTTAAAGTTGTTAATATTAGCAGTAAATGTAGTAATAAGATATGGTGCCGTTACAAATAACATATATGGCATTGTTATCTTAATAAACTTGACAAATCCATTAGCTCCATCTACATCTGCTGCCTCATACAGCTCCATAGGTATATTCTGTAATATACCTGTAACCTGCAGAATAGTATATGGAATACCTATCCACAGATTTACCACGATTACTGTAATTCTTGCCCAAGTCGCATTTGTAAAGAATGGCAGTGATTTTGTTATCCAGCCTGCATTCTTTAAAACAACATTTATAATTCCATCCTGTGCCAGCATGCTTCTGACAATAAGAAGTGAAACAAACTGTGGAATTGCGATTGAAAGTATAAATATAAATCTCCAGAAAGCCTTGAATTTCGTACCTTTTCTGTTGATAAGCAGTGCAACAAGTATTCCGAATATGTAATTAAGAAATGTTGCAAATATTGCCCACACTATAGTCCAGCCAAATACTGACCAGAAAGACTGTCCTATCATGCTTCCTGAATCGAATATCTGCTTGAAATTCTCAAGTCCTACCCAGTCGAAAAGCACCAGATGGCTGTCAACCTTACTATAATTAGTGAATGCCATGCTTATCATGA